>JACIWA010000003.1 GCA_014361195.1 Thermoplasmatales archaeon
TGCAACTGGTGGATCATTTTTTGAATTTATTGTTATATTTACCCATGCTTCATTACTATCTGCTCCATCATTATCCTTTACTTTATATTTGAATGAATCTGAGCCATGATAATTTGCGTCTGGTAGGTATGTTACTGTTCCATTTGCATTTACTGTTACATTTCCATGAGATGCATTTTGGGTTATTGTTACACTGCTTGCATTTATTGTTCCATCTATATCATAGTCATTTTCCAATATGTTTATTATAACAGGTGTATCTTCATCTGTTGTGCAATAATCATTATTTGCAACTGGAGGATCATTTACTGGTGTTATAGTGATATAAACTGTTGAAATGTTGCTATAATCTTTTCCATCATATGCTTGATATGTGAAATTATCCTCGCCACTATAATTTGCATGAGGTGTATAAGTAAATGAGCCATCTGAATTTAGTGTTAATGTTCCATGAGATGGACCGTTTTCTAAAACAGCAGTTAAAGGATCATTATCGCCATCATAGTCATTTCCTAATACTCCAGGTGCATTTACAGTTAAAGTAGTATCTTCATCTGTGCTATAATAATCATCAATTGCAACTGGTGGTGAATTTTCTACATTAACATATGCACTATCTTCATCATAAACAATAATATAGCTTATATTTCCTTCAGCGGTTACATTTGCTAAATTTGTAAAATTTCCATTTCCGCTAACAGTAACATTAAAAGTAATATAAAACCATGTTGAATTTGAAAATGGCCCTGTCAAATTCCATGAAATATTATTTCCCCATTGAATTGGATCACTTAAGGGTGTATCATTCTTTTTAGCGGATCCATTTATATAACTAAATGAATTTGGTAATATATCTGTAATATTTATATAAGATAAATTCTCTGTCCCAGTGCTGATCACTGTTATATTAAAAGTAACTATATCTCCAGAACGAACATTAACAGATTCATCCCAATATGAATTATTCCATACAGTTTTACTTGCTGTTATGTTTGGATATCTTGGAGTAATTGGAGGAATACTTACATTTGCATAATTTGAGTTATAGTGATAACTTTTTCCCTTATTATCTTGAATTATTGCATTAATATCAGCAATACCGCTTCCAACCGCACGGAATCTGTAAATTACATAGTGATAATCTTCTGCAAAAGAGGAATTACTGGTATACACCTCATGAATAGTTGCTAGTGTATCATTACTCTCATTTTTTTTATGAACTGTAACATTAACTAATTCAATTATAGCGGGATCGTATTCTAATGGAAAACCACATTCATCTATATCCCTAGTGACATTATCCCATACATGACTTCAAATTCTTCCCCTATTGCAGGATTTGCATTTGAAATATAAACAAACTCCGAGCTGTCTTGACTCTGCTCTTGTAATCCCTCAACCCTTAAAGTTTGGCTTGCATTTGCGGGAGTTGCATTATCCGCTGTAACAGTTATTGTAAATGCTCTTGTATATCTCTCTTTACTTGTTATATTATCTCTTGTTATATTTACAACAAAGAAAACATCCTTACTGCTATTCGCTTCTATGATTCCAATATTTTTTGTTGTTCTTTCATTTCCATGTAGGTAAATATAAGTTGAATTATTTATTGAATTCCAGTTAAAATTTACAACAACATTTTTTGCATTAGAAGAGCCATTATTCCATATTCTTAATTGAACAACTGAACAATTCGGCCCTTGTGTAGCTGGCTTATTATTATCTATTCCTATAACATTCCATGAGACAATTGCCACCTCTAAAGTAGGGGTGTTTTGTCCTTCTATTATCCTTGGAATCAAAACTCCTCCCGCTATTATTATCGCTATCCCTATTATTCCCAATTTTTTGAGAGAATGCCCTCTCTCAGCTTTTTTCTCATTTTTCATTTTTTATCAGCCTCTATTTAAAAATGAATTGAACGGTATTTAAATCTTTCTACTGAATTAAAAAATTTTACTAAAAATTACGACTTTGCTATCAATTTGCTTATTTTATCGATTTCAAAAATTCATCCCACAGCGTATTTTTTGCAAAATCAGTGGAAGAATAATATTTTGAATAATATAAGGGCAATGGGAAATAAATTGAACCATTTCCATATAAAATTGAGGACAAATTAAAATTAATCTTGTTTGCAAATGAATAAAGCTCAATATATTGCGTATTTATTGCGCTTTCATTTCTTGCATCCCAGAAACTTGAATTTCTTACCGCATCAATAAAGCATTCAAATTGCTCCATAAATTCATCAAACATGCTCAAATTCCATATCCCGAGCTTTGGAGAAGCATAAGAATAATATCTCATATATTCCTCATAAATTATCCCGCAAAATTCCTCCACGCTTTCATCCCCACAAACCCTTCCAAAAATTGCCCCATGCGGCAAGCCCGTCGCAAGCACCGCCGAAGGACACGCAAGCATATATTCAGAGCAATTTCTCAGAGCAAATGCAACCTCTATGCATCCCATATGGCATGAAGAAAAAACTATTATGCTCATATTTTTATTCTCCAATACATTTTTAATTTCTCCTAACTCCAGCGTGTCAGAGCTACTTTTATCTAAGCATGTTCCCGCCCATCCATTTCCATGCCCCCAAAATTCAATCACATAATTTTTTGCTTTTAAATTTTCCTGAGCAAATGTTACAAATTCCTCCAAAATTGAAGCATCACCCATATTCAGCTCATTTTTTTCAATTATTGTTATAGAATTATTCATAATTATATAGAGAGCGGAATCATTGTTTAGTGAACCATCAAAAAGAATTGCAATTCCTACGCTATTGTTGATGGAAAGCAATTCATTTACCTCATTTACTGCATAATTATATAAATCATTATCCCCGCTAATATAAACCAGATAACCCCAATTGAGCAAGTATTCATGTTCTAAACTTTCATTATAAGTATCTTCAATTTCATCCTCATTGGTTTGATTCGATTCGATTAAATCATTGTTTTCATTTTCCTCATTTTGGTATTCATTCTCCTCGGTTTCATTTTCTCCCTCCCCGTTGCCATAATTGCTTTCTTGCGCACTTTCATTAAATTCTTCAGCTATGCTTTCGCTATCATTGCTTCCTCCTGATGCACTTTCATTTTGCTGGTTTTCCTCTTCTTCATTACCATCTATTTCATTTTCTTCACTTTCATTATATTCTTCATTTTCTCCCTCCCCGTTGCCATAATTGCTTTCTTGCGCACTTTCATTAAATTCTTCAGCTATGCTTTCGCTATCATTGCTTCCTCCTGATGCACTTTCATTTTGCTGGTTTTCCTCTTCTTCATTACCATCTATTTCATTTTCTTCACTTTCATTATATTCTTCATTTTCTCCCTCCCCGTTGCCATAATTGCTTTCTTGCGCACTTTCATTAAATTCTTCAGCTATGCTTTCGCTATCATTGCTTCCTCCTGATGCACTTTCATTTTGCTGGTTTTCCTCTTCTTCATTACCATCTATTTCATTTTCAATGCTTTCATTTCCTTGAATTGGCTCATTTTGATTTTCTGTATTCACTTCATTTTCTTCACTTTCATTATACTCCTCTATCCCTGCGCCATCATTTTCATTTTCCTCTTTAATCCCATTT
The DNA here is from genome assembly GCA_014361195.1 of Thermoplasmatales archaeon. Classification (NCBI taxonomy): domain Archaea; kingdom Methanobacteriati; phylum Thermoplasmatota; class Thermoplasmata; order Thermoplasmatales; species Thermoplasmatales archaeon. The sequence goes on from JACIWA010000003.1 coordinate 3,602, forward strand.
TCATCTTGAACTGGCTTTTCTGGCAAATTATCAATATTTTTTATTGCATCAAAAAGCTTCGGGAAAATTAAATAAAAAAGGGAAAGAAATGAAGAGGGCAAGTGACGAGATAATTTTTCCTCAAGCGAAGATGATTTTACATAAATGCAAGTAGATGAGGAAACAATGCATATACAAACAAACATTGCCAATAATTTATTTAATTTCATATTGCTCACATTTTGCTAACAAAATGTAAATAAATTGCAATTATATAAATTTTTCCAAAACAATTATAAATTAGCAATGCATTAAAAACGAGATGAGGAAAAAAATAATGCTGATAATTGATGATGAAAAGGAAATACATGAATTGATTAAGGAATATCTATCTCCATTAAATATTGAGTTTTATTCTGCTTATAGTGGCGAGGAGGGTGTGAAAATGTACAATGAGTTGATGGCAAAGAATAAAAAACCTGATTTAGTAGTGATGGACTTAAATTTATCTGGATCAAGAAAGTTTGAAGATTTAATAAAGCAGATTGAAGGAAAAGAAATGGATGGAGTAAAAACAACAGAAGAGATATTGAAAATAGATAAAAATGCAAATGTTGTTGGATTTACCGCATTTGCCCATCTTGAATGGGGAAAGAGGTTGAAATCACTGGGAATAAAAAATGTTTTTGGAAGGGAAATAGGATTTGACGGATTTGCTAAAAAAATAAATGAACTCCTATCATGAAGAAGATCTTTTCTTATTCAAAGCTGATTCGGCTTCCTGGGCTTGGGGGGCTTGCAATTCCACCTGTGTTTGGAGCTATATCTGTTGGAGTTTATGATTTTTATTCTCTTGCCCTGCTTTTTATAATCGGGGCGGTTTCGGCAATATATGGTTTTGTTCTGAATGATTATGCGGATGTTGAGCTCGATAGTTTGGTGCCAGAGTTAAGAGGTAAGCCAATTGTCAGTGGAGAAATTTCAAGAAAAAATGCCATAGCGGTATGTTTCTTTTCAGTTCTAATTGCATTTCTTTCAATAACAATATTATGGAGGGGGAAAGTTATAGATGAGCTTAAATTTTCCGCATTTGTAAGCATTTTTCTTGCAGGTGTATTAGGGAGCATATATAATTTATATGGAAAGAAAATTGCTGGCTCCGATTTTTTTGTTGCAATTTCAATGTCTTTTGTATTTCTATTCGGTGCTTTATCTTTTGATAAACCAAATTTGCTGACATGGATAATTTTTATTCTTACTTTTGAGCAAACATTGCATATGAACGCAATTGAAGGAGGAATAAAAGATGCGGATCATGACTTTCTTATGGGTGTTAAAAACATTGCACTGACAAGCGGTTTAAAGGTAGAGAAAAATAAAATTTTCATTCCCATGTCATTTAAATTATTTGGCTTTTTACTCCGCCTCTCTTCAGCAATCTTAATTTTCATTCCTTTCATATATGGCCTAAATTATGATATATGGCAAATTTCCCTGCTTATTCTCCTAACCCTCTCTTTTCTTTACATTGAAATAAGATTTTTGAGCATAAAGGAATTTGATAGAGCAAAAATAAGAAAAATGATAAGCTCAGCAGCATTTATAAGATATGCGGTTGTTCCCATAATGCTTGTAAGCAAAATTGGCTTCCTTGGCATATTTCTCGCAATTTTCCCTATATCATGGTATATAGCATTTGTTCCTCTAACAGGCGTAAAGCCATTCCAGCCTGAAATGTAAAAGGGATGAAAATGAAGGCATGCATAATCGGCGCGGGCGTCGGCGGGCTCGCAACGGGCGCAATGCTTGCAGAAAATGGATGGGAGGTGGAGATTTATGAAAAGGAAAAGATAGCGGGCGGGAGGGCAATGTCCTTGAAATTGGGCGAGGAGTATTTTGAAATGCTGAAGAAATTTAATATTTCTGTTTTGGAAGTTTCTGGAGAATATGAGGAAAAAGAGCTGGATTTAGGTTTTCATTTAATTGGGGGTGGAAAGAAGGGTGGATGTGCAAGATTGCTGAAAAATTTAGGAATAGAAGTTGAATTTATTGGCTCAAAAATCGGTTTTATAGGAAAGGAAATAAATTATCCATTTTTAAGCGGGTATGATAAAATAAAGATGTTGCCAAGAATAATACAGCTCCTTACAACAAGGAAAAGCAAGATAGAGGAAATGAAAAAAAATTCAATGGAGGAGATGATCAAAAAATATGGGAAGGGGAAAATGAAAGATGTTCTTGAAATTTTCCCCCGTCTTGTAACAACTGTTAATGATTTGAGTAAAATTTCCGCGGGCGAATTTTTTTTTGCACAGCGTGAATTGCTTGGGGGTGAACCAGTTGTATATCCAAAAAATGGTTTGGGAGAAATATCAAAAAAGTTAAAGGAATATATAGAAGGGAAGGGAGGGAAAATATTTTTTGGGGAGAAAGTAGATGAAATTTTAATAGAGGATGGAATTGCAAATGGAATAAGAACTGGAGAAGAGGAAAAATATTATGATGCAATAATTTCAACAATTCCATTGCAAAAAATTTTTTCAATAGCAGATGAAAAGCATTTTCCAAAAGAATGGGCAAATTATATAAAAAATCTCAGGCCAACCGCAAGCCTTGTTTCATATCACGCGGTTGATTTCAATGGCTTAAAAAATAAATCATTTGTTTTTATTGAAAAAAATTGTGGGTTTGAAGGAAATGATGTTGTTGGAATGATTGATTTTAAGAAAGAGGGAATAATTCAATCTTATGCAATATGCTCACCAGAAGAAGCAAAAAGCAAAAAGAAGATGGAAGAATTGAGAAAAATAATTGAGAAAAATTTAGAAAAACTTATCCAGGGAAAGAAAATAAAATGGTATATTTATTCAGCGGTAAGATATTTAGATGGAGTTGCAAAGACAATTGATTGCATAAAGCCAAATGTTACCACACCATTGAAAAATTTATATGTTGGGGGAGATTATGTTAATTCAAAAGGAGTTGGAGTAAATTGTGCGGTTGATTCCGCGAACTTAATTTCTTCTATTCTTTTAGCATAACTTATTATTTCGGCATAACTTTTTCATTCTTTATCTTAATAATTTCCGCCTTCTCCATTACTTTAAGAATTTCTTTTATTGCTTCCTCCTCAATTAATATTTCTTCCTCTCCTTCTTCATCTTTCCTATATATTTCCATCATTTCTTCAACAATTTCATTAATACCAAACTTTTTCCCTTTCAATTTTCCTAATATTTCATCAACCAAGGTAAGCATAAAGAAGAGTTTTCCATATCTTGGTTTCTCTTCACATAATTTCTTTACCCTATCAATCTCATATAAAACGTCGAGCATATTTGCATAAACATCTGAGTTTTTAAAGACCTCTATTGTATATTCTTTTTTCAAACCCAATTTATCCGCTTCTTCATCACTTACATCAAAATATCTCCTTATGGAAAGATTATCCGCTATTTTTCCATACATTTTTCCTTCTCTGTGCTCTACTCCATTGTTTATCAAAAGGGTATGAATGTCTTTTATAATATCCAATTCTTTAAGCCATTGGAGAATATATTTATTAAAATTTTCCTCTCCTAATTTTTCAATAATTTCTTTCTGTTTTTCCTCTGTTTGCTCAGCAATCCATGGAATGATGCTAAGTCCATCAGGCATTTCCGCTATATTCAATGATTTTTTAATCTCTTCATATTTTTTCCTCTCTGGCAAGAATTTTTCAAGAAATATATTATCAAAATATTCTATTTCCATTCCTTCCTTAAAAATTTCTCTTGCAGCTTCAATCTTCTTTTCCACATCTAAAATCGCTTCTGCAATAATCCCTTCCTTATATTTCTCTTTCAGCTCTTTTATATCTCCTTCAACAAAATATTTTAACTCAATCGTTGCATCTAAATAATTCCTTATATCGCATCCAACACCCGCTCCCCTCAAATCTCCCATTACTTCATCAATCTCATCTTCAATAAATGTCCCAACATATACTCGCATGAAGAAAAACATCGCCAACTATTTTAATTTATCTATGCGGGGGGTGGGGATCGAACCCACGAAGGCCTTCGCCACAGGGTCCTAAGCCCTGCGCCTTTACCTCTTGGCTACCCCCGCAGGAGCTTAATTGCTATTGGTAAAAAATTTAATTCTTTAATAATCTTTGCTTTATCGGTGCTGAATGTCCTTATTGTGTATTTTTCCGCCTCCCATCCATTTTCCCTTATCTTCTGCAAAGCCTGCATTTTGTGTAATTTATAGTTTTCATAGTTACGATGCATTGAAATTGATACATATTCAAAATTTCTTGAGGCAAAGAATATTGTTGGATCATCAATAATTTTTTTAATTTCATCATTAGCAGGAGAATATTTTGGATCAAATATTAAATGACAAAATGAGAGAATTTTCAAATTCATTTTTGAGAAATCTGGAACAGCTATTAATTTTATCATTTCGTTAAAAAATTTTTTCTTCATTCTTCCAACTGTATGGCGAGTTATACCAACTTCTTCAGCAATTTCTTTAATTGATGTTTCTGGATTTTCAATAAATTTGCAAAATACCTCCACTTCCTTTTTGCTCAAGTTTGCTTTCTTTACTCTAAACAAATTTTCATCCTGAGATTTATCATTTATATCAAATAAATTGCTCAACAGGGGGGCAAAGGTAAAAAAGCGATAAATTCTGCTTATTTCAAATGGAAATATAACTTCTTTTGGATATTCCCTGTCAAGCAATCCAAGTTTTCCAAAGGTTCTTGCCCTTGTATCATTTATCTTTCCTATATCAGTATAATTTCTTGAAAAACTTATTGAAAATCCTTTATCTTCTTCACCCATGGAAAATACTATTTCTTCATAAGCCTCAATATTTTTTTCAGTTATCTCTATTCTCTTTTCAAGAGGGATTACTGGATTGAAATTTGTATGGGTTAAAACAAGCATTTCCGCCCCTAAATTCTGGAGCATTGGAACTGATAAAATCTTGTAATATCCCTCTTTCTTTAACCTTTTCCTAATGGCGGAAACTGTTGATTGTTTTAAAGAAATTTTTTCTGATAAAAGCTTGTCATTATAATTTGGAAATTTTACAATTCCATAAAGAACCTTTTTTTCATTATTTGTCAAATCCATGTATGAAAATGGATTAATGAATTAAAATATTTTTCCTAAAAATTTTCTCGACTTATGTATTTTCCTTTAACTTCCGGATACTTGCTTCTCTCATAATTCTCGCACCATTTCTGGTTTTACAAAATCCAGATTCGCTTTCTCCTCTTTAATATAGCAAAGATTCTTTAATCACAATTTTATTTAAACCATGATTTTAAATTTAACTCTTTATCAAAATATAATTTTGTAAATTTTTATTGAAAAAAAATTAACATTTTTGCAAAAATTTAAGCTTTTTTTTCTCGAGCTGGAAAAATATTTATATATCAAATTTTATATCGCAATAAAATGAAATACTGGACAAAAGAAGAGCTAAAACCACCTCATGGAAAGATTTACTTAATAAAGGATAGATGCAAGGGTTGTGGATTTTGTATTGAATTTTGCCCTAAAAAAGTGCTGGTTGAAAGCGAGGAATTCAATTCAAAAGGATATCACCCTCCAAAGCTCGATGAAAGCAGGGATAAATGCATTGCATGTGGTTTCTGCGCCCTTGTGTGTCCTGAATTTGCAATTTATATGGAGGAAGAGAATGAAAGCTAAATTTTACAGTGGAAATATTGCCTGTGCAGAAGGAGCATTGCGTGCGGGCTGCAGATTTTTTGCGGGCTATCCAATCACTCCTTCAACAGAAATTGCAGAGCACATGGCATTAAAGCTACCAAAAGTGGGAGGAATTTTCATCCAGATGGAGGACGAGATTGCATCAATAGCGGCGGTGCTCGGCGCCTCCTGGGGCGGGCTGAAGGCAATGACCGCCACAAGCGGGCCAGGCTTCAGCTTGATGCAGGAGAATATAGGGCTTGCTGCGATTACAGAAACACCTTGTGTGATTGTTGATGTGCAGAGAGCGGGACCGAGCACAGGAATGCCTACTCTTGTTGGACAAGGAGATGTGATGCAGGCAAGATGGGGGAGCCACGGGGATTATGAAGTAGTTGCTCTTTCTCCTTCTACACCCGAGGAATGCTTTTATATGACTATAAAGGCGTTTAATTTATCTGAAGAGTATAGATGCCCAGTTATCCTTTTGATGGATGAAAGTGTTGGGCATACAAGCGAAAAGATTATAATTGATGATGAAAAAATTGAGATTTTTGAAAGAAGAAAGCCAACAGATAAGCCATATTTCCCGTTTGATGAAAATGCTCCAATGGCATGCTGTGGAGGTGGATATAGGGTTCATGTAACTGGATTAACTCATGATAGGAAGGGTTATCCAATGGCTACTTCTCCAGAAGTTCAGGAATGGCTTGTAAGGAAAATATGCGATAAAATAAGAAATAATGAGGCAAGGATAAGGAGCATTGAAGAATTTTTGATGGATGATGCAAAGCTTGCGCTTGTTTCTTTTGGTGGCCCTGCAAGAAGTTGCAAATCCGCAGTAAAAAAAGCAAGGAATGAAGGATATAAAGTTGGATTGATAAGGCTTAAGACAATATGGCCATTCCCAGAGGAATATTTTGAAAAAATGAAGGATATGGATTTTTTGGTTGTTGAGGTTAATTACGGGCAGATAAAACTTGAAGTTGAGAGATGTGTAAGGAAAAAAGTTCATTTATTGCCAAAAATGGGAGGAGAAATACATAAGCCCGATGAAATATATGAAAAAATAAAGGAGGTTTACAATGATTGAAATAAAAGAGCATCCTTTGGATAAATATCTTCGTGCGGATAGAATACCTCATATATGGTGCCCCGGCTGTGGGCTAGGAAGCATTTTAAATTGCTTCCTTCATGCATTAAAAGAATGTAAAATTGATTTGGATAACCTTGCAATTGTATCTGGAATAGGTTGTACCGGCAGGGTTGCTGGCTATCTTAATGTTGATTCCTACCATACAACTCATGGAAGGGCGATACCTTTTGCAACAGGATTAAAGCTTGCAAATCCAAAAATAAAGGTAGTTGTATTCAGTGGAGATGGTGACTTATTTGCAATAGGAGGAAATCATTTCATACATGCTGCAAGAAGAAATGTTGATATCACAGTTATATGTGTAAATAATTACAATTATGGAATGACAGGCGGGCAACTAGGCCCAACCACTCCTATTGGAGCAAAAACAACAACCACTCCATATGGAAACTTTGAGCATCCTTTCAATCTTTGTAAGGTTGCAGCGGCGAGCGGGGCGGTTTATGTTGCGAGATGGACCGCATTGCATGTAAGGAGACTTAAAGAGAGTATGAAGGAAGCGCTTATGAAAAAAGGATTTTCGTTCGTTGAGGTTATTGCTTCTTGCCCAACAACATATGGAAGATATAATAAAATGCCAACTGGATTGGATACAATGAAATACTATAAAGAAAACTCCATTATAATGCATAGTATAGACCCAAATAAAACAGATATAGATGATAGGATAATTGTTGGAAAATTTGTTGACATAGAAAAACCAACATTTGATGAAATGCTAAAAAAGGTGGGCAAATGAGGAAAGAAATAAAATTTGGTGGATTTGGAGGGCAGGGAATTGTTTTAATGGGCAATATAACTGCAAAAGCGGCGGCAATATATGACAACAAATATGCAGTTTTTACTCCTTCATATGGGCCAGAAGCTAGAGGAGGGGCGGCGAGCTCAAATGTTGTAATAGATGATGAGGAAATTGATTATCCTTATGTCACAAAACCAGATATACTTGTTGTGATGAGTCAGGAGGCATATGAGAGATATGCTCCATTACTTAAAGAAGATGGCCTGCTTATAGTGGACGAAGATTTGGTAAAGCTGAAGAATGGGTGCGGGGCAATAAAAATACCAGCAACTAGAATTGCAGAATCTCTTGGAAAAAGAATTGTTGCAAATATAGTTATGCTTGGATTTTTTGCGGGTGTAACAAAAATTGTTTCATATGAAGCAATAAAAAAGGCGGTTCTTGAAACTGTGCCAGAAAAATTCCGTGAGCTAAATGAAAATGCTTTAATGAAGGGATATGAAAGAGGCATAGCATGGCAAAAAGAATAGGAGTATTTGTATGTCATTGCGGAGTTAATATAGCGGGCACAGTAGATGTTGCAAGAGTTGTTAGAGAAATAGCTAACTATCCAGGTGTTGTATTTGCGGTGGACTATCAATATATGTGCTCTGATCCAGGGCAGAATTTAATAAAAAAAGCAATTGAGGAAAAAAATTTGGATGGAGTTGTTGTTGCAGCATGCTCTCCATCAATGCATGAAGAAACTTTCAGAAATGTCTGCAAACAATATTTCAATGAATATAGATGTGAGATGGCAAATATAAGGGAGCATTGCTCATGGGTTCATGAAGGAGAGGAGGCAACAAACAAGGCAATAAAAATAATTAAAGCAATGATTGAAAAATTGAAGGAAAATGAGGATTTAGAACCAATTCTTGTGCCAGTTGAAAAGAAATGCCTTGTGATAGGCGGTGGCATCGCTGGCATACAGAGTGCTTTAGATATTGCGGATGCGGGCTATAATGTTATTTTAGTTGAAAAAGAGCCAAGCATAGGCGGGAGGATGGCCCAGCTGAGCGAAACTTTTCCGACACTTGACTGTTCGCAGTGTATTTTAACCCCAAAAATGGTGGCAGTTGCAAGGCATCCAAAAATAAAGCTACTCACATATTCAGAGGTTATTGATATAAGTGGATATGTTGGAAATTTTCATGTAAAAATACTGAAGAAACCGAGATATGTTGATGAAGATAAATGCACTGTTTGCGGGGATTGTGAAAAAGTCTGCCCTGTTATAGTTCCAAATGAATTTGAAATGGGAAGAAAGCCGAGAAAAGCAATTTATATACCATTTCCGCAAGCGGTTCCATCAACATACACGCTTGATATAAAAAATTGTCTCGGTTTAAATCCTCTTATATGTGGAAAATGCAAGGATAAATGCGAGGCAAAGGCAATTGATTATGATATGAAAGAGCAGATAATTGAGGAAGATGTTGGTGCAATTATTGTTGCAACTGGGTATGATCTTTATGATAAAAATAAATTGATTGAATATGGTTATGGAGAGGATGAAGATATAATCACAAGCATTGAATTTGAAAGAATGCTTTCCGCAAATGGCCCAACAAAAGGGGAAATAATAAAGCCAAGTAATGGAAGAGAGGCAAAGAAAGTTGTTTTTATTCAGTGCGCTGGCTCAAGGGATGAGCAACACATGCCATATTGCAGTTCAATCTGCTGCATGTATACCGCAAAGCATGCATTGCTTTATAAGCATCATGTTCCTGATGGAGATGCATATATATTTTACATAGATATAAGAGCTGGGGGTAAAGGATATGAAGAATTTGTTTCAAGAGTTATGAAGGAGGAGAGGATTAATTATATAAGAGGAAAGGTTGCAAAGATTTATAGGGAAGGAGATAAATTGGTTGTATGCGGGGTGGATACATTAACTGGAAGAAAAGTAGAAGTAAAGGCGGATTTAGTGGTTCTTGCTCTCGCAATCTTGGGAAAAAATGAAATAGCAAAAAAATTGAGGGTTGCAGTTGATGAAGGAGGATTTTTCAAGGAATCTCATCCAAAATTAAAACCTGTTGAATCATTATCTCGAGGAATATATTTTGCGGGCTGTTGCCAAAGCCCGAAGGACATACCCTCCGCGGTTGCGCAGGCGAGTGCATCAGCGAGCAAAGTCCTTGGCCTAATTTCCAGGGACAGGCTTGAAAAAGATCCTCTTATTGCTTTTGTTGATGAAAATTGCTCAGGATGTGGAATATGCATAAGTGTATGTCCATATGGAGCATTGGTTAAGGAGGGAGGGAAGGCAAAATGTATTCCCGCATTATGTGAGGGATGCGGAACATGCTCCGCAGCTTGTCCTAGCAATAATATAGAGATGAAAAATTATAGAGACAAACAAATTGAGAAAATGATTGAGGTGATAATATGAGTTTTGAGCCAAAAATAGTTGCCTTTCTATGCAACTGGTGCAGTTATGCTGGCGCAGATCTGGCAGGAGTGAGCAGATTTAAATATCCACCAAATGTTGTTGCTATAAAAGTGATGTGCTCTGGAAGAGTTGATACGGAATTTATTATAGATGCTTTCAGGAAAGGAGCGGACGGTGTGCTTATTGGAGGATGCCATCCGGGGGATTGCCATTATGTGGAGGGAAACTATAAGGCGAGGAGGAGGGTTGAGATGATGAAAAGGTTGCTCGAGGAAATTGGAATAAATCCAAAAAGGTTAAGAATTGAGTGGATTTCTGCAACAGAAGGAAAGAAATTTGCAAGCGTTGTTGAAGAATTTGTTAAAGAAATAAAAGAGCTTGGGCCGCTGGTGAAAAAATGAAAATTGCGATGTATTGGGGAGCAAGTTGTGGAGGATGTGATGTTTCACTGCTTAGCTTGCATGAGAAAATTCTTGATTTGCTTAAAGAAGTGGAGATAGTTTTCTGGCCATGTGCAATGGATTTCAAATACGAAGATGTGGAAAAAATGCCAGATGGAAGTATAGACATATGTTTTTATAACGGGGCAATAAGAACAGAGGAAAATGAAAAAATTGCAAAATTGCTAAGGAAAAAATCTAAAAAATTGGTTGCATATGGCTCATGTGCAATTGAAGGATGTGTTATAGGTCTTGCAAATTTATATAGTAGAGAGGAAATTCTTAAAGAGGTTTATTCGAAGGATGTGCCGGGAGAGGATTTGCCGGAATTCTTGCCATATTTAAAAACCCTTGAACAAGTTGTGAGCATAGATGCTTCCATTCCTGGATGTCCTCCTCCAACTCCAATTCTTGAAGATGCATTGAATGCTCTTTTGCAAGGAAGGCAATTTGGAAAAAATGTTGCATTATGCGATGAATGCCCACGCAAAGACAGCAAACCTGACAAAATAGAAATAGATAATATTTACAGATGGCATGAAAAAAAGGATAGCGGGGAATGCTTCCTCGCCCAGGGAATAATATGCATGGGTCCAGCAACTAGAGGAGGTTGCAAAGCGGAATGCATTACCGCGAATATTCCATGTACTGGATGTGTTGGTCCGATTCCAAAAATTAAGGAGCAGGGAATTAGTATGATTTCTGCAATTGCTTCAATAATTAGCAATAAAAACGAAGATGAAGTAATTGAAAAGATAGAGGATTATGTTGGCACATTTTATAAATATTCAGCTGCAAAGCTTTTGCCAGAAGGGAGGTTGAAAGATGAAAGTTAGTAGCATAAAAGTTAGTATTGACCCAATAACAAGGCTTGAAGGGCATGGAAAAATAGACATATTTTTAGATGAAAATGGAAATGTAACCAATGCAAGAGTTCAGACTCCTGAGCTGAGGGGCTTCGAGAAATTCTGCGTTGGAAGAAAAGCGGAAGATATGCCAATAATAACCGCCCGCATATGTGGTGTCTGCCCTGAGGCGCATCATATCGCTTCCGCAAAGGCACTTGACATGGCCTTCGGGGCGCCCCCGCCGAGGACAGCGCACCTGATCAGGGAGTTGCTATACAATGCTTATATATTCTATGACCACTGCCTCCATCTCTATTATCTAGGGGGAATTGATGTTTTGCTCGGGGATGTTGAGAAAAAGGACAGGAATGTTATAGGATTGATTAAAAAATTTGGCTTGGAGTTGGGAGCTGAGATAATAAAGCACAGGAGATATGCAATGGAGACAATAAAGATGGTCGGGGGAAGGGAAATTCATCCGGTATGCGCAATTCCTGGAGGAGTAAGCAAGAGAATAAAGGAAGAAGAGAGGAAAGAGATAGAGGAAAAGTTTTCAAAATGCATCTCATTTGCTGAGAGAAGCATTGCCCTATTTAAAGAAGTTTTTGATAGCGATAGATGGAATGAATTGCTTGGGCTTGATGAAATAAAAACTTATTATATGGGAATTGTTGATTCAGATAATAGGGTCAATTATTATGATGGAAACATAAGAATTGTCTCTCCTTCTGGAAAGGAATTTGCAAAGCTTAAACCAAATGAATTGATTGAAAACATTGATGAGCATATTGAAAAATGGAATTATGTTAAATATCCCTATTTAAAGAAGGTGGGATGGCATGGATTTGTTGATGGAGAAAAAAGCGGGGTATATAGAGTTGGTCCTCTCGGAAGAATTAATTCTGCGGATGGAATGAATACTCCAATTGCAAATAAAGAATTTAAGGAATTCAGGAAAAATGGAATTGTTCACAAAACATTTGCATATTATCATGCCCGCTTAATAGAAATGCTAAATGCTGCTGAAAGAGTTTATTATCTTTGCCAGGAAAAGGATATAACAAGCGATGATATAAGGAGTATGCCAACAAAAACTGGCGAGGGAATAGGAATTGTTGAAGCGGCGAGGGGTGTTCTTATTCATCACTATGATGTAGATGAAAAAGGCCTTATAAGGAAAGTTAATTTGATAGTAGCAACAACAAATAACAATGCTGCAATAAATATGAGTGTTGCAAATACCGCAAAAAAAGTTATAAAAAACGGAGAAGTGAATGATATATTGCTTAATAAAGTAGAATCATCTTTCAGATGCTATGATCCCTGCATGGCCTGTGCAAGCCATGCAATAGGAAGAATGCCAACAATCATAAACTTATATAGGAATGGAGAGCTTTATAAGAGGTTGGTCAGGGATGCGTAAGATAGTTGTTGGGGTTGGAAATCCTCTGCTTGGAAATGACGGGGTGGGAATTGCTGTTGCTGATATGTTGCAAGATATATCAGATGATATATCTAGCGATATAAAAATTGAGAAATCAATGGCGGGGGGAATAGAAATCTGTGAGATGATATCTGGTTACGATCTAGCAATAATAATAGATGCATATAGAGGGGAAAGAAATGGAAATGTGAAGGAAATAAGCATAGATGAGTATGAAGGAAGGGTAAATCATGATGTAAATTTCATAAACGCTTACAATATTTTGAAGAAATATTTTAAAATGCCTGAAGTTAAAATTATAGGTATTGAAGTAAGCGATATTGATTATGGAGAAATTTCTGAAGAAGTAAAGAAAGCTATTCCAAATGTAATTGAAAAAATTAAGAAAATTTTGGAGGACGAAAATGCTTGCAGAAAAGGTTGAAGAATTATCTGGAGAAAATCTATATGCATGCTACCAGTGCGGAAAATGCTCCGCGGGCTGTCCGATGGCTGAAATGATGGATTTTCTTCCAAATCAAGTCATATTGCTTATATTAAGAGGGGATGAAGGGGTTATAGATTCAAAAACTCCATGGATATGTGCTCAATGTTATCAATGCGGAACAAGGTGCCCAAAAAATGTTGATATAACAAAAATTATGGAGGCTTTAAGGGCTATAAAACTCAGGAAAAATATTGACCATTTAAAGATAAATAAATTGAAGAAGTTGCCACAGATAGCGGTTGTAAGTGCAACAAGAAAATATACGGGGTGAAAAATGAAAATAGCATACTATCCAGGATGTACTTTAAAAACAGATGCAAAAAATTTTGAGAATGCTACAATAAATTTATTTAAAAAATTAGGGGTTGAATTAATTGAATTGAAAAAATGGTATTGCTGTGGAACAGTTTATAGCCTAACAAAAGATAATTTGATGTACAGGCTCGCTGCAATAAGAAACCTAATAAAAGCAAAAGAGGAAGGTTATGATAAAATAACAACATTATGCTCCATCTGCTATAATACATTAAAACAAGCAAATGAGATGGCAAGAAATGATAGGGAAGCAATGGATAAAATAAATTCTTTTATGGAAGAGGAAATTGATTATGATGGAAGTGTAGAGATTATTCATCCTCTAGAGATTTTAAAAAATATGGAAGATAAAATAAGGGAGAATGTAAAAAAGCCTTTGAATAAAAAATATGCATCCTATTATGGCTGTCTGCTCCTCCGTCCAAAAAATATTGCAATTGATGAATTTGAAAATCCAAGCATTATGGAAAGAATGTTAGAAGCATGTGGTGGAAAGTTGATAAATTTTCCTTTAAAAAATGAGTGCTGTGGCTCATATACTGTTGTAGAGGATAAAAATGCGGTGGTGGAGAGATGCTATCGCATAATAAGCAATGCAAAAATAAATGGAGCAGATGCAATAATAACAAGCTGTCCGCTCTGCCATTTTAACTTGAGTGAAATTCAGGAAGAAATAAAAAAATGCTATACAACTTTCACCGGCTTGCCTGTCCTTTATTTCACCGAAGTAATGCTGGAAGCATTGGAGGGATAAAATGGAAGAAGTAAGAATATATATTATGGGAAAAGAGTATAAGGTGCCTGCGGGGCTAACAATAATGAAGGCTATGGAATATGCGGGCTACAGGTATATAAGAGGGGCTGGATGCAGGGCAGGCTTCTGCGGGGCTTGTGCAACGATTTACAGGAAGGAAGGAGATTATAAGCTCTATGCAGACTTAGCATGCCAGAAAACTGTTGAAGAAGGAATGCATCTTGTCCAGCTTCCTTTTTCACCCGCAAATAAGGCAATTTATGATATTGAGAAGATAAAGGTTGATGATAAAACAATTTTATCTTTTTATCCTGAGATTGCGAGATGTGTTTCATGCAATACCTGCACAAAAGCATGTCCTCAGGAACTTGAAGTAATGGACTATATTCAGGCATCATTGAGGGGGGATATAAAGAAAGCTGCTGAACTGGGTTTTGACTGCATCCAATGCGGGCTATGCGCTATAAGATGCCCAGCGGAGATAGTTCATTATCATGTTGCCCAGCTCGCGAGACGCCTGTATGGAAAATATATTGCACCAAAATCAAAACATTTGGAAAAGAGGGTAAGGGAAATAGAAGAAGGGAGATATAATAAGGCGATTAAGGAATTAATGAATAAAAGTTTAGAGGAATTGAGAAAAATGTATAATGAAAGAGATATTGAACCAGGTGATTAAATGTATCCAAAAGAAATGCAGAAATCTATAGAAAAAGTTGAGAAAAGCAGGGAAGAAAGATTGCATAAGTTGCCAGAAAGATTGAAAGAAAAGGAGAAAGAAGAATTGCTCCTTAAATGGCATCCTGACTATAAGCCGGAGGCAAAAAGGAAAATAAGGGTAGGAGTTAGCAAAAATGCAATTGTGCCAAATGAAGTTGCGGACTTAATTGAGGCATATCCTCTAGAAAATCCAGCTGAAATAGATTTGAGTAACATTGATTATCAAACAGATATCCTTATAATAGGAGGAGGTGGAGCGGGCTGCACAGCCGCACTTTTTGCATATTATAATGGAGTAAAGCCAGAGAATATATTGATTGCAACCAAACTAAGGAATGGAGATGCAAATACAATGATGGCTCAAGGAGGTATACAGGCTGCTGATAAGGAAAATGACTCGCCCTTGATACATTATTTAGATGTTATTGGAGGTGGGCATTTCGCAAACAAAACTGAGCTTGTTGAAAGGCTTGTTATGGATGCTCCTATTATAATTAAATGGCATGAGGAGCTCGGAGTGATGTATGACAAAAAAGATGATGGAGAAATGATTACTGTTCATGGAGGGGGCACATCTCGCAGAAGGATGCATTCTGCAAAGGATTATACAGGAATGGAAATAATGCGTGTTTTGAGGGATGAAATAAGGAATATTGGAGTAAATATTATTGAATTCTCTCCCGCAATTGAGCTTCTTATTGATGATGAAGGGAAAGCAGCGGGAGCAATACTCTATAACCTTGAGACAGACCAATATTATGTTGTTAAAGCCAAAGCAACAATAATTGCTACCGGTGGATTCGGCAGACTACACATTCAAGGATTCCCAACAACAAATCACTATGGAGCGACATGCGATGGGGTTGTTCTTGCATATCGAATGGGGGCGATCTTGCGGGATATGGATTCTGTACAGTATCATCCTACTGGTGTCGCATATCCAGAGCAAATTGTTGGACTGCTTGTAACAGAGAAAGTTCGTAGCTTGGGGGCTCAGCCATTAAATAGCGAGGGGGAGCAATTTGTTCATCCACTTGAGCCAAGAGATGTGGAAGCGTCTGCGTTCAT
Organism: Thermoplasmatales archaeon; assembly: GCA_014361195.1. Taxonomy (NCBI): domain Archaea; kingdom Methanobacteriati; phylum Thermoplasmatota; class Thermoplasmata; order Thermoplasmatales; species Thermoplasmatales archaeon. The sequence continues at coordinate 19,703 of JACIWA010000003.1, forward strand.
AAAAGAATGCTATGGAAAAAATAAGGGGGTTATTACTCCAACTGGAATGCGAGGAATATGGCTTGATTCACCCATTATAGATATTTTGCATGGAGAAGGAACTATAGAGAGAAGACTTGGAGCAATGTTCAGAATGTTCAAAAGATTTGATATAGACATGAGGGAAGAGCCAATTTTAGTATTTCCTACATTGCACTATCAGAATGGTGGAATAGAAATAAATTCAAATGCAGAAGTTTTATCTCCAAAAGGAGTTATAAAGGGGCTTTTTGCTGCTGGTGAAGTAACTGGTGGAGTCCATGGAAAAAATCGCTTGATGGGCAATTCCCTCCTTGACACACAAGTATTTGGAAGAATAGCGGGAATAAATTCAGCAAAATATGTAAAAAATTGCAAAATTGGAAAATTGAGTGTGGAGCATGTAAAGAAATACGTTGAGGAATTAAAGAAAGAAGGGATAGAAGAAAAAAGGAGAGCACCTATGATATTACCAGACTACAGGGAAAAGAGAGTTTTATCAAGAGCAATAGACATATTATAATCAATAATTATAATCAATAAACTTTCCTCCCTGCCAGAGATTGAAATATGCTCCTAACCAGAACAAGGAATGGTATTATTTCTAATCTTCCTATCCACATGTTAAGAATGAGCATAAATTTGGCAATCGCAGACATACCTAAATTTGTTATACCAACACTAAGCCCAACTCCTCCCTGAGCAGAACAAACTTCGAAAAATGAATTTATCAGTGTTTGTCCTGTTGAAGACGAAATTATTAATGAGCCAGAAATGATTAGAATAATCCATAAGAATGAAATTACAGAAGCTTCGCCAAGTATTTCCATTGCTTCCTCCTTAAGCAAAAATTCTCTTCCAAATTTGTAAGGAAATGTGCTTCTCGCTGGTAAAAAAGCTCTTTTCAATTTCCATCCAACACCCTTGAAAAGCAAAACTAACCTTATTAGTTTGATTCCTCCTGCGGTGGAGCCAGCTGCTCCTCCAACAATCATGGCCAGTGATAGCAAAAATTTTGCGTTTTCGCTCCAATTTGCTATATTTGCAGTAGAAAAGCCAGTTGTAGTTATTGCGGAAATAAATTGAAATGCGGAATCAAAAAAATTAACTTTGCCTAATATTGGCAAAATCATTAAACCGATTAAGATAATTAGAAACATTGCTTGAACTTGAATATCTCTGATAAATTTCTTTGCTTTTCTATAAAGGATTTCATAATGGGCAAAAAATGAAGTTGCTCCGAGTATCATCAAAATAACAATTACAAATTTTATTGGGGAGGAATAGGAGGCTAAACTATCGTCTCTAACTGAAAAACCACCTGTTGCGATTGCGGTCATGCCGTGATTTATCGCTTCCCAAAGAGGCATGCGAAGTAAAAAAAGTATAATTATTCCTACTACTGTATAGAAGAGATATATTATCCATATTATTTTTGCTGTTGAAATCACACTTGGCTTTATCTTTTCTTCTCTTCCCTCCGATTTATAGAGTGTGAAAGCACCGCTACCAGGGCGAAATAAAACAACTATTGCAAGAACTATTATTCCCGCGCTTCCAATCCATTGACTAAAGCTCCTCCAGAATTGAAGAATATGTGGCAATTTGCTCGGTTGTGAATACATTGTTAAGCCAGTCCCACTCCATCCCGCTGTTCCTTCAAAAAGGGCGGATAAATAATCTAGCTTTAATCCATCACTATCAGGAATCAAGCAAAAGGGGATGGCGGAAATCATTGACAATATGATCCAGCATAATACTGCGGTTATCATCGCATGTCTCAATCTCGTTTCATAATCTGTTTTTCCTAAAAGGGAGAATATATACCCAACTATTAAAAAAATAGATGACATCAACACAAACCATTTAATATAATCAATTTCTTTAAATACTACTCCAACTATATTTACAAAAAAAGATGCAATTCCTACAATAATTAATATCCGCCCTGTATCCCGGAATATAATTTTTAAATTGTTATTCATTATTCTTTAATAAATATCTTCATTATGTCGTCTATTTTATCCTTCCTTGCAAGAAATGTTACAAGGTCACCCGCTTCAAAAAATGTGTCTGGAGATGGTAAAATAACTTCCTTTCCTCTTTCTATCGCTATCAATGTAACCATTTTTGGAAGGCGAGCATCTTCTACTTTCTTTCCAACCATCTTTGAGTTTTCTGGAATGCCTATCTTGAATATTTCCATTTTATCTCCCAGACTTATATATTCCTTCACGAGAGGATGGCGAATCGCTCTGTAAAGATGTTCAGCGGTGATAAGACTTGGATTTTCTACAATATTTACCCCTTTTTCTATAAACATTGCCCTATTTTCTTCCTCATTCACTATTGATACGAGCAAGGGTATGCCAAGAGATTTTGCAAGAGAAATAACCAGTAAATTTGTTGCATCATCCGCGGTGGTTAAAATTGCATTTGCTGAATCTGCGCCCGCCTCCATGAGAGTTTCTTTCAGGGTTGCGTCCGCATTTATCACTATTACATCATATTTTTTTGATATTTCCTCGCATTTTTCTTTGTCCTTTTCTATAACAACAACATCATCCTTGTTCTGAAGGGCTAATTCTATGAGTTTTTCCCCTATTTTTCCAGCCCCAACGATTAGGAGATACATATTTCATCAACTTCTGATAATATTTATAATGTATTAAACTTTTTCTTTAATGGAGGGAAATGCTAACAATATTATTCCCCCTAACCATAACCCTTCCTAATCTTTTTTCCAATTTTTCATTATCTTTTTCAATTTCCTCTTTCGCATCCTCAAGAACAATATTGAGATAGGCATCATATCCACTTAATTTCCCAATCAAAATTCTCCCGTCTTTGAGGCGAATTGCCACCTCTCTGTTAATGCTTGTTTCAAGTAAATCCATGGGTAATACCATAGATAAGAATAGATATCTCTTTTATATATCTTATGGGGTTTTTAAAGAAGTTACAACCGATCATTTGTTAAAGAGAGAATTGATTGGAGCGGATGCAAAGACAAAGATTTTGTTAGGCAGTGTTTTGTTTGCATTTTTAGCCATAATATTCATCCAATCTTTCAGCCAGTAATTTTGCTAATTGGGTAGAAGGAAGAGTATATTTCTCTCTGAAAAATCTTAACAAAAGTTCTAAAGTAATTCCTTCCTTAAATATCGCTTTTATTATTCCCTCCTCCCATAATTTTCTGTTTTCTAAAATTTTTCTCCAAGTTCTCAACTCTAAACTTTTAATTTCCTCAAAACTTTCTTCGGGTGATTTATCAAAATTTATTTCAGGTAATTCTGGCAAACTCTCTTTCCACTGCTTTAACCATAAAAGAATATTGTTCCATATATCTGGTCGTTGTAAGTAATCAAATAATTCTTTACCGTAGAAAAGATAAAGTTTGACACCATAAAATTTCTCAAGTCTCTTTAATTCCTCTTCATAATAATTCTTGTTTTTAGAAAGATCTGGGTCAATGAAATACATAATACCGAATAGGCCAGAACCATGTTTCTTATGCAAAATCTCAAGTTTTGTTTCAAAATTGGAAATCTGTCCCCGTTTTTTCGTAGAGTCGTGGTCGTCCCTTACTTTCTGTTCGATAAAATAATATATTCTACCGTCTGTAAAATATTGATCTAATGATAGTTCCTCCCCTTCTTCATTTGCTATACTTTTGGATAAGATCCTAAAACCCATATCTTTAAGAATCTCCTCTATTATCTCTTCAAGAGCATCCCCCATACGAATTTCATGTGATTGGAGGAGATGCTGTAAAATCTTGGCACCAGGTTTTGTTGGCCTGAATAAACCTATAAAACGCTCTGGATTATCAGCTATTCTTCGGAGGAGTTCTTTCTTCTCGCCTTCAAATATATGTTTATTCAAAATTTCACAGAATTTTTCGTAGTTCATTTGAATTCCTCCAAGTTCATGTATCTGTTTATGTATCTTTTAGTTGGATATCCACTATCTGTTATTTTCAATGGATGCCTAAATCTCTCTTCTATCCCTTTTACATATTTCTGATTAATTTCTATCATAATAAAATTTCTTTTTAGCGCTTGAGCAACATATCCTGTTGTTCCAGTTCCAGCAACTGGATCTAAGACTAAATCCCCTTCTTTTGTAGATGTTAAAATAACTCTTTTAAGGAGTTCTATTGGTTTTTGTGTGGAATGTAATTTCTTCCCTTTTTCATCTTTAAGTCTTTCATCGCCCCAACATATAGGTAAAACCCAAACATTTGCCCCTATCTTTCCGATACCAAATATTCTTGCATATTCTTTATTAAAAGTATATCCTTTAACATTTCTATCTTTTACCGCCCATATGAGATTTTCTGTAGCATTTGTAAATCTGACACCTAACCAATTCGGCATCGGATTTGTTTTCACCCAAATTATATCATTAAGGATCCAGTAACCTAAATCCTGCATTATTTTTCCTATTCTAAAAATACTGTGGTAAGTAGCAATAACCCATACTGTAGCGGATGGTTTCATAATCCTTTTTACTTCGATAAGGAGTTTCGTAATAAACTCGTCATATTCTTGAAATGATGAAAATTTATCCCATGCATCATTTACACCTTCAACCACAGTTTTCACTGTCCATCTTCTTAACTCTTTATTCGGCAACTGTAAAAAGTAAGGCGGGTCTATAAAAACCATATCCACACATTCGTCATCCAGTTTCTTAAGCACTTTAAAAGCATCACCCAATATTACTTTATTTATGATTTCATGAAGTTTATATTTTTGGATTTCTTCTTTATCTTCTATCACAAGATTGATATTTTCATTTAAGAAAGAATTATTATTTAATAAAATCTTCTGCGAGTTTTTTGTCTCCTTCATTTTTTCCTTATTTTGATATAGATTCGGATTTTAAAAATTTTACGTGTTAAAAGCCCATCAAGATAAACAACATGAATAAAACGAATAAAACCATCTGCATTATTATTTTTGGGTTTTTCTCAACAGAAAAAATTTTATATGATTTAAATATAAAAATTGGGGTGTTAAAATTTACGAAATAGGCTTGTTTGCAAGTATTGTTGTTGCTGGCATATCATTGCTTCTATTTATAATTTCCATGATATCATTTAATAGGGTAAGAGAAACAAAGATTCTTTTTATAGGTCTTTCTTTCCTTATTTTTTTCATAAAATCAATAGCGGTGATATTCTTAAAATACTACAGGCAATTTAGCTACCTGGTTCTTTTTGATTTGCTTATAATTTTCTTCCTTTATATTGCTGCAGCGAAAAAATGAAAGAAGAACACCTTGCTTTAGAAACAAGAAGGAAAATATATGAATTAATAGCTTCTTCCCCTGGGCTTCATAAAAGAGAAATATCAAGAAAATTAAATCTCTCCCTTAGTACAGTTGATTATCATCTCCACTACATGGAGAAAAAAAATCTGGTTATTGCAAGAGAGGATAGTAGGTATAGAAGATATTTTGTCGCAGAAAAAACATTGCCACAGGACAGCAGGATAATTTCCCTGCTCCGCCAGGAGACGCCCCGCAAAATACTGATTTTTTTGCTAGAAAATCCAGATGCAATCCATCGAGACATATATCAGGGTGTAGGAAAAGCTCCTTCAACTATTTCATTTCATATAAAAAAAATGGTTGAGGCGGGAATTCTAGAAGAAATCTCCTTGGGAAAAGAAAAGGGATACAATATAAAAAACAAGGATAGAATTATTGATATACTTATCACATATAGGGGCACTTTCCTAGATAGAGCGGTTGATAAATTTTTAGATGCTTGGACATCTTTTGGAAAGGTCTAATTATTTTTTGAATAGATATAGTGCAGCTAAGGATATAACAAAAATGCTCAAAATTAATATAATAATTTTTCCAGCTAAACTTTCAATAAGGAATTCAATACTAACTTTATATTCACTAAAATGCGGTATGCTTATAAGCAATATTACTCCTTCTTTTGAGTCAAGTTTATAGTATTCGGGATATATACCATCATCATTTGGGTTTAAAATGTCCTCCAGGCTATCCGCTTCATCAATCTTTTTGCCATCAAATTTTACTGTAAATTCATCAGAGAAAAAGATATTTTTCCCCAGATTAATCTTTATTACTTTCCCAGATGATGAATTTCCTCTTACATTGAGCAATATTCTTCCCTGGGTTATATTAATTGCCTCTATCGATACTTCCCCAAAATAAGAAAGGGAATATGTTTCATTATTTAAATCAAAACCCGCTATTACTATTTCTCCACCTATTGATTTATTCAGAAAAGCATCCTCTATTTTTTCTTCTGAATAATAAAAACTTGCGAGAATCATGTTATCCTGAGCGGTTATATTTTCTCCATCAAAAAAAATGTTCCTGTCACTCATCAAAACAACACCCATATCCCCTTTCCTCATTTTTATTAAGCTTTCATTAATTTTATTTATTTCATAACCATAAATCTCACTTATAACTATCCTATCAGAAAATATTTTTAGAAATCTGGTAGGCGCATCATGCAACTCCACCACGCATCCGCTATATTCAAATCCAAAAAATGCTCCCTTTATGTTTATAGGAACAAGAGCTTTTCTTATCTCTTCCTTTAAAAGAGGATCTCTTTCAATAATTTTTTCAAGAGCATCAAAAAACTGTATTGATACTTCTATTGATTCATTTTTATAAACCATGTCAATTATTTTTTTATCTTCCTTATAGCAAGAAATTTTTCCTTCAAGCCCCGCTGGAAGATATTTTCCACTTATTTTCCCATCCTCTACCTTGAAACCACCAATTTCTATAGATTGAGCTTCAAAATTAATGAAAATGAATGCTAGCAATAAGTAAATCAGCAATTTCTTCATGATGTTTATACACTATTGTTTTATAAAAAATCTGGTTCAATCATCGAATAGAAGAGATCAGGAGAGGAAGTATAACTGTTGCATCTCCTTCTATTGTAACATGCTTCGCTTTTTCCTTTATCTTCCCCCATGAAATCGCTTCTTTTGCCCTCGCTCCAGATAAAGAGCCGTCCCACTCCTGAGCAGATGTGATATAAATAGCTGCATCTAAACCATTGTGAAATTGAGCCCACCATATAAGATGATGCTTTGCAACACCTCCTCCAATTACAATCCCTCCTATTTTACCATCTCCAAAAAATATATCCGCCAGCTCATCCTCATCCTTTGAAAAATCGATTTCTATCCTATTCTTCATTCTCCATATCTGCCAGCCGACCGCCCCATCGTAAATTGCGGGCACATAAAAGGGTATTTTGTTTTTCCATGCCCAGTATAGAATTGAATTCTTGCTCAATTTTTCTCCTATTTTCCATGCTATTTCCCTGCTCCCTAATTTTCCTTTAAAATCTTTGAAAAATTTCTGGATTTTTTCCTCTATTATAATTCCATAGCTCTCATTTGGAATGAATATATTTCCGAGCCTATTTATCCCTTTCTTATGTAGCTCCACATCGTCAGCATCAAATGAACCATGATAATAATTTTTAAAATCCCTAGCCAAATCATGGTCAATCGTTCCACATGTTGTAATAACTCCATCAACTATTTTCTCTTTTAACATATCTCTTATAACACCTCTCGTTCCAGTAGCAACTAAACATGCGGGAAAAGTAAGAAAAATGAAATAATCTTCTTTTATCATTTCCTCCAATATTTTAAGTGCATTCCCTATTTTTTTTGTGGTGAAGCCTCCTGAGTAGTAAAATTGTTTTACTAAATCCCTGACATTTTTAACTTTTTTTAAATTTATATCTCTAACAATCATGAAAGAAATACATAAAAATATATAAAAAGAATACTAAAAAGGGAAGAGGATTTAGAATTTAGAATTCACTCTCTTCTTTTTCTTCCTCTGGTATCTTGCCTTTCTCTTTTGATACTTCCCTTGCTGCAATTACGTCGTCTATGCGCAAAATCATTATCGCTGCTTCTGTTGCGGAACGAATCGCCTGTTTTCCAACACGCAGTGGTTCAAGAACATTTTTTTCTCTCATATCAACTGTTCCTCCCTGATAAACATTCACTCCATGATATTTCTTGCCCTCAGAATGTACTTTTCTTAGCTCAATAAGTATATCTATCGGATCAATTCCAGCATTTGCTGCTAAAGCTCTTGGAACAATTTCAATTGCATCCGCAAATTTTTCTATTGCCAATTGCTCTCTTCCTCCAATAGTTGCCGCATAATCTCTTAAACCCATTGCAATCTCTATTGCTGCTGAGCCTCCTCCTGTTGTCATCTTTCCATCTTCTAGGGCTACAGCTATTACACTCAATGCATCATGCAAGCCTCGCTCGATTTCATCAACAACATGCTCTGTGCCTCCTCTGAGTAATATACTCACTGCCTTCGCTTCTTTGCATTCTGTTATGAATGTCATTTTGTCATCGCCTATTTTTCTTTCTTCTACTCTTCCCGCATGACCGAGATCCTTTGGCTTTATTTCATCAAGTTCAGTTATTATTGAAGCCCCTGTTGCCTTTGCAAGCTTCTCCATATCTGATTTCTTAACCCTTCTCACCGCATATATTCCTGCTTTTGCTAGGTAATGCTGTGCCAAATCATCGATTCCTTTCTGACATACAACAACATTTGCACCGCTCTTCTTTATCTTTTCAACCATGTTCCTTATCATTGCCTCTTCTTCCTCAAGGAATTTCTGAAGCTGAGATGGATCTGATATTCTTATCTGTGCATCTACTTCTGTCTTTTTAACTTCAAGCGCATTGTTTAATAAAAGTATTTTTGCATCCTTAACAATAGCTGGCATATCTGGATGGACTCTTTCCTTGTCAAGAATTATACCATTTATTAGCTCTGTGTCTTCAACTGAACCCCCTTGCTTTTTCTCAACCTTTATATTATCTATATCAACTTTGGTTTCTCCATTTATCTCTTCTGCAACACTCTTAACCGCTTTATATGCAATAGCTGCAAGCAATTCCTTGTTTGTTTCTGCAACTTTTCCTGTTATCGCCGTCTCTGCGATTTTCTTTAGCAATTCCTCATCATTTGGTTTTACATCCAAAGCTATGCTTTCGAGTATTTCACAGGCTTTTTTGCTAGCCATCCTATACCCATCCGCTATCACTGTTGGATGAATATCTTGATCTATCAAATCCTGGGCATTCTTTAGTAACTCTCCAGCAAGCACAACAGCGGTAGTAGTACCATCACCACACTCTTGGTCTTGAGCTTTTGCGACTTCGACAATCATTTTTGCTGCGGGGTGCTCCACATCTATCTCCTTGAGAATTGTCACTCCGTCATTTGTAATCACTACATCTCCCATGCTATCCACGAGCATTTTGTCCATGCCTTTTGGCCCAAGAGTAGAGCGAACTGCGTCCGCAATTGCTATCGCTGCCCTTATGTTGTTATACTGTGCTTCTCTCCCTTTCTCCCTTTCAGTTCCTTCCTTCAATATTAAAATTGGCTGTCTACCTGTCAACATTTTAATCACCAAAGTATATAATAATTCTTCTATATAAATTTTTCTTTCAGCAATTGTGAGCTTTTCCTGATTTTCATTTCTCACTAAAATCTTATAAACATCTTACTTATTTCATAAATGATGTATGTCAAGGCAGTCCCTGAAAATTGTTCTGGTTGCAAGGCATGTGAGGTAACTTGCTCATTATGGCATTGGAAGGTTATAAATACAAAGAAATCAGGAATAAATGTGGTTAAGAAAAGTGTTGTTGAAGATATACCAAAATTATGTACTCATGGCAAAGATTGCAATTTTGAATGCGTCAATGCCTGCAAATTCGATGCGATGAAAAAGAAAGACGGGATTGTTTATGTAGAGCATGAAAAATGTACCGGTTGCAAAGCTTGCGAAAGGGCGTGTCCTTTAAATGCGGTGTGGATTCATGAAAAGAAGGCATATAAATGCGATTTATGCAATGGGGATCCGCAATGCATTAAATTCTGCTCTCAAAATGCAATTGTATTAGGGTGAGAGAATGTGTTATGCAGGAAATGTATTAAAAATAGATTTGAGCAAGGAAGAAGGAAAGAAGCAAAAAATTGGTGAAAGCTTTGTTCTTAAATATCTCGGGGGCGATGGCTTCGGAGCATATTTTATGAATAAAGAGGTGGATGCAACCATAGATGCTTTTTCTCCAGATAATGCTTTAATAATCTGCCCTGGCCTATTTGTTGGTACTTCTGTTCCAACCGCAGGAAAAACATCCTTCTTTTCCAAATCCGCTTTAACAGATGGATGGAATGAAAGTGTGATGGGTGGAAGAATAGGATTCGCAATGAAGCAAGCGGGTTATGACGCAATAATAATTAAAGGAAAAGCCAGCAGGTTAAGCTATATTGTTATAAGAGACGATGAAGTAAAAATAAATTCGGCGGAGCATTTAAAAGGTGAAACAACAAGAAAAACAGCGGAAGAAATAAAGAAAGATGAATCCATTGATGTTGTTGCAACAATTGGCATTGCGGGAGAAAAACTTGTAAGATTTGCAAGCATAGACTGCGACGAGAGGCAGGCGGGCAGGGGAGGCATAGGCGCGGTGATGGGGAGCAAGAATTTAAAGGCAATTGCAATTGATGGCACAAAGGACATAAAGGTTGCAAAACCTGAAAAACTCCTGAGACTTTCTGAGGAATTTTATGAAAAAATGATAAATCATCCTTCTTTTGAGGAGGACGGGAAATATGGAACTGGAGAATTTCTTGAATGGATGAATTCTGAAAGAGGGACTTTTCCGACAAGAAATTGGAGGGAGGGAGTGTTCAATGAAAGGAAGGAAATAGATCCCTATTATTGGGCTCCAAGATATGCCAGGAAAAATAAAGCATGCATACAATGTGTGAAGCCATGTGGAAAGGCATTTGTTGCCAAGGATTTCATGTTAGATGGAATTGAATATGAAACCCTCTTTGCTCTCGGCTCAAATTGTGGTGTAGGAAGTATTGAGGATGTTGCAAAAGCAAATGAATTATGCGATTTATATGGTATGGATACGATATCCACTGGAGGAGTAATAGGATTTTTAATGGATTTATATGAAAATGGGATAGTTAAAAAAGAAGAGATAGGGTTTGAGGCAAGATTCGGGGATGGAAAAGCTTTAATTGAATTAATAAGAATGATTGCAAACAGAGAAGGCATAGGTAACTTACTGGCGGAAGGAGTAAGGGGGGCAAGCCAGAAGATAAAGAATTCGGAAAAATATGCGGTGCATGTAAGAGGGCTTGAGCCACCCGCCTATGATGTGCGGGGTATAAAAGGCATGGGGCTTGCTTTCATGAGCTCGCCACGGGGGGCATGCCATCTTCGCTCTGGAGCATATGCCTTAGAGCTAACTGGAAAGTTTTGGAAATATGAGGGTGTGGATAGATTTAGCGGTAAAAACAAGGGGAAGGAGATAATGGATATGGAGAATTTCATGGCGGTTTATGATGCTCTGGGAGTGTGCAAGTTCTCGAGGAAAATATTTCTGCTAAACTTTGAGGAATTTCTAGATGCATGTATTGGAAAGGGAATGAAAGAGGATGAATTACTTTTGATAGGGGATAGGATATGCAACTTAAAGCATATTTTCAATATAAAAGCGGGATGGAGAAAGGAGGATTGCAAATTGCCGGAAAAATTCCACATACCAATTCCAGAAGGTGTTTCAAAAGGAAGTTATATAAGTAGGGAAGAAGAAAAGGAGATGCTTGAAGACTATTTCAAGGCGAGAGGGTGGAGGAAGGACGGAAAACCAAAGAAAAGCAAGATTAAGGAATTAGAAATAGAAGAATTTTGGACATGAAGAAAGAAATTATAGCCCTTGCTTTAATTGTTGCATTCTCGCTTCCAATAAAGGGAGTTAGCAACAGTGATTATGATATAAATGATGCAGCACACTTCAAATATTATGAAAATGATGAAAACATAATATACTGGTATGAATGGTGGTACGCAAACATAAAAAGTGAAGATAAAGCAATAATGATTTCCTTTATTACATTAGGAAATTTAAATGATCCTCTGCTATCTATTGCTGGAGTTTTTACTACTTTTTTTAACAATAATGATTTTGTAAGCGATTTTATTTCTTTTCCATTTATACCATATCACCTTGATTATGAAAAATGCAATGTTACAATTCTTAACAATAGATTTTATGAAGAAGATGGAAAATTTTTTGTTGAATATAACGGAAAAGATTTAAAAATTTATTTAGAAATTTGGCCTGAAGGAAAAAGATTCGGGAGCTATTGCAATATTGATGAATGGCAATGGATGAGCTGGTATGTTGCAAGTCCTTATGGAAAAGGAAGGGCAAGAGTTGTGTATAATGGAAATGAATATTATTTTGAGGGAAATACTTATCATGATCACAATTGGGGAATAGCAAAGTTCTATGATTTAAAATGGGATTGGGGAGAATTTAGTTTGGGCAATATTGCTTTAATATATGGCTTTGTCGAAGGAAAAGAAATGCAGGGAGGAGTGCATATAGTTAGCCAAAATGAGCACATCTTTATTCCATATAGAAAATCAAATATGGAAATTCTTGAATGGAGAAGGTTTGGCTTGGAAAATAAGCCAAAGAAAATTCTTTTAACAGCAAATGATGAAAATATAAATCTAGAGATGAATATAGAAATGTATAAGTTTTCCTACATAATTGATGAATTGAAATTAAAGCCTTATCTATTGGGAAAGGCATCTGGAATATTAAAAATTTATAACGAAAAAATTATTTTTTCTGGAATAAAAGGATTTTATGAGCATCGCTAAAGTTTTCCAAAATTTTTTTCATATCTTTCAACAAAATCCTCATATCTCGGAAAGTTTTGTGCACCAAACTTCTCAATTACAAAAGAGGCAAGGGTTGTTCCAATCTTACAGCATTTTTCAATATCATATCCCTCGAGCCACCCATACCAGAAGCCCGCCTTGAAGGCATCGCCTGCGCCGGTTGCATCAATGCATTTCACCTTTATTGAAGGAATTTTCTTCTTTTCCCTATAAATCATGCTACCCTTTTCGCCAAGAGTTATTATCATTTCCTTATCCTTTATAAATTCTTTGATTATTTCTTTAATTATTTCCGCCTCATGACGATTGCAGAATATTATATCCGCCTTCTCTATGATATATTTCAGCTCTCTTCTATTAAATTTTTTTAAATCTTGGCCTGGCTCGAAGCCAAAAAATTTGGATTTTTCAGCCATTCTCATAGCAAGCTTGGGATGACATGGAGAAATATGCAAAATATCGCTTTTTATTCCCTTCATATTTTCCATTTCTTCAGATGCTCCCCAGTAAAAATAAGTTTTTTGCTCCTTTCCAATGTTGAATATATAAGCTCTTGCACATTTTTTGTTGCTCTTAATTATCCTTTTATTTAATTCAAATTTTTTTAGATAATTTTCATATTTTTTAAAATCTGTCCCCGCCACACTATAAAGTTGCACTTTTTTGCCTAATGAAGCCAGTCCGATCGCAATATTTGTTCCACCTCCTCCATAGCATTTCCTGAAATATGTTATATAGTGAGAGTTATCCAAATTGAAGATATAATCATATGCTATATGTCCAACAACAGTTATCATATATTTATTATGAATACATTCATTTTTTCTTCTTTCCTCTCTTTACCATAAGCAACTAATTTTATTTCATGTTTTCCAATTAAAAATTCATCAAATGTCCATGAATATGGTTCTGAAGTATCAACATATTTTAATTCATTATCAATATAAAATTCCACTTTCTCCGCATTATAAGCTCTTGCTTCTATTGTAATTTTCCCTATTATTATTGTTTTTCCAGAGAATGTTTTTATTATTTCCTTATCCCCTATATACAAGTAACCTTTCAATGGCTTACTGATGTATAAGAAAACTTCATCTCCTATGTAACCACCAATTCTTAAAGTCGGGTCCCCAAAAAGTGTCCATTCTTCAATTGTTTTGTAATCCGCATCTCCTTTCTGTGGAATAGCAGATATATAACCATTTATAGATGTAGCCCATATATCCCCTATAATTTTCTTACCTTCCTTATAATAAGTGAAGAAATTTATTTCCATCCATCCAAGAAATGCTTTTGATGAATATGTTCCAAAGGCACCATATCCTATGCCAGATGATGCAAGGCTTGCTATTCCGCCACCATTTGGATTATCCAAAAATTTCCATGCAAAGCAGTCGCCAGAATCAAATCTGCCACATGAACAGGCATTTATTATCACAACAGGCAAATTTTCCTTATTTGTTGTTTGCAAAACATGTGTCATTCTATATTCGATCCATTTACTTCCATCAAGAGGGGGGTGAGTTGCCCATTCAATTTTATTTCCATGTCCACTGAAATCAACAAAACCCGCACCATCACTTATAAAACTTGTTATTCTAGATGCATCAAGATTCCCAAGAGATGCCCATAATTTAGTTCCATTAAAATCACTCATTTTATTTAAAACAATACTATTCAAATATTCCCCTTCATACACTCCAGATTTGTCGCCGTCATCAGGCGTGAATGTGTCACCCCCGCAAACTATTGTATTTCTAAACCATTTCTGAAATTCTGGAATACCATTTTCATAAATTATTATCTTATTTACAATGTTTGATACATCTTCTTTGCTACTGCATGCAATTCTTCCAATATATACATCAGGTGATAAATCCACCAAATCAGTATTACCTTGATATTTGTATTCTCCAAATTTGTTATTATTGTTTGTATCCCAGCTTGAAAAGGTACCATTTGGGAAATAGATGTCTGCAAAATATAAGTCGCTTGGGAAAGATGTTTCGTAATTTTCGCTCGGTATATATGAAAGCCTGTATGGCAAATTTTTCCCATCTCCAACAAGCATTACATATTTTATTCCCCATTCTTCAATTGCATTCTTTATGAAATACTTCACTTTTTCTGCATCATCTCTTCCCTTTCTTGCTGATGGATGAGCATAAATTTCATTTAACCCTACTACTATTGTTCTTATTCCCTTGCTTTCCTTATGCTCTTTAAGCAAAGATAGCTCGCTTACCCATGCATCAGGAGAAATTATTAGGAAATCATATGCTGAAGCGAATGTTTTCTCTGGCAAAGAATAATCAATTTTTATATCAAAGTCGCTTGCATGAAGAATTTCATTTCTTAATGCATTATATCTGAATGGATATAAATAAACTGTTAAGAATATTACTCTTTCACCATTATTTATTCCCGCATGAATTTCATATTCATACCAGCTTGATGGATAAAATTCATCCTTGCTATATATCTCACCCTCTTTTATTTCAAATTTTTTTGGATAAGGTGCTGGAGCGGGCTCTATCTTTCCACTTATTTTTATTTTTTCAACATTTTTTTCCATTACTTCTATTTCCTTTATTTCTGTTCCAAATGGAAATATGTATGTTTCATATTTATATGGCAGAATAGGATAACCTTCTCTGTAAATTGAGGAGAAGTCTTTAACATAGATAGTATAGTATTCTCCGTTTTTTACTATTTTATATTCATTTCCTTCTGGGGTTGCTATATTTGATATACCTAAAAGTAACAAAGCCAATAAAGAGGCAATTATTTTTTTCATGGGTTGTAAATTATTTTCTGTATTTAAGCTTTGATGCTCATTCTTTCTAATCTTTGGGCCATTTTTGCAAGAGATGCATATTTGTTGTTGTTTGAGAAATATTCCGCAATTTCTTTTCCTAGAATGAATATTGCTCTTTTATGGGCACTTTTTGATTTATGCACATGCTGCGGCATAACTCCAAGTTGTTCATATTCCTTGAATAGGCCGTTTTTTTCTGGAAGTTGCCTCTCTATCTCGTTCTTTATTTGCACAAATAAAGCGTGTAGCTGTATCAGCTCTTCTTTCTGCATAACCCATCTCCCTCCAACAGGTATATCTCTTTTCTTATATTTAACTCTTTCCAAATTTTTTGATTGGAAAAATTTAAATTTTTAGGTTAAATTAACAAAAATGAGAAATATATTGGTGTTATTGATTGCAATATCTGTTTCCTTACTTTTATCTGTTTATCTCAAGGAACAATCTATTGCAATTTTTTTAACAATCATTGGTATGTGGCTCGCTTCATTGGGAATAAAGGAAGGAAGTAAAAGCAAAGTATTTTGGGGCGGTTTCCTGGTTTCGATATCAATTTCATATCTCTTATATTGGATTATGAAAACTAAATGGCAGATAACTGGAGTAATTTTTATTTGTGGGATAATTGTAACTTTGTTTATTCTTAATTCAATGAAGATGGAAAAAAATAAAAATTAGAAAAGTATTGATGGCATGCCAACAATAATTGAAAAAATTTTTCAGACTCACACAAAGGATAGAGTAGAAGTAGGGGAAACAATATGGCTGGATATTGATTTAAGGACTGCACGCGACTTTGCAGGAGCGAATGTAGTAAAAAATTTAATCGAAAATTACAGCAAGGATTATATAGCGGATGCAAAAAAAACATTTTTTACATTTGACTGCAATGCCCCTGCAAATACTATTGAATATGCGACAAATCAGCAAATATGTAGAAAATTTGCAAGAGAAAATGGAATAAAGATTTATGATGTGGATAGCGGGATAGGAAGTCATGTTGTCATTGAAGAGGGGCTTGCATACCCTGGAATAACCGCGGTTAGCACGGATAGCCACTTTAATCTTCTCGGAGCTATAGGAGCTTTTGGACAAGGAATGGGGGATGTGGATATTGCCTTCGCTTTCAAAACAGGCAAGATATGGTTTGAAGTTCCTCCAACAATAAAAGTTAATTTTATTGGTATGCCATCTGGCCTATGGAATGCAAAAGATTTAGCTCTTTTATGTGTAAAGGAATTGAAAAGAATTTCTTTAGGAAAAGCGATAGAATTTTATGGTGAAATAATTGATTCTCTTTCTTTGGATGGTAGAATAACTCTTTCCTCAATGGTCACTGAAATGGGTGGAATAGCGGGATTTATTCCCCCAGATGAAAAAGTAATAAAATTTTGCGAAAAGGCCTCTGGAAAGAAAATAAAGCCATTTTATGCGGAGGATGCAAACTATGAGAAGGAAATAGATATAGATGTAAGGGATCTTGAGCCATTGGTTGCGATGCCTCCTTCTCCCAGCAATGTAAAAAGGGTTAGAGATGTGAAAGATGTGAAAATAGACAGTGTTTTTATTGGCTCATGCACAAATGGTAGGATGGATGATATGCAATCCGCATGGAAAATAATAAAAGGAAAAAAGATAAAGGAAGATGTAAAAATGAAGGTTGTTCCAGCAACAAGAAGATTATGGAAAGAAATGCTTGATAGAGGCATAATAAAAGATTTGGTTGAAGCTGGAGCCATAGTAAGCCATGCATGCTGTGCCGGATGCGCCTCTGGCCAAATAGGAATGACTGGAATAGATGAAAATCAGGTATCAACTTCAAACAGGAATTTCAAGGGCAAGCAGGGGGCGGGCAACACTTATCTTGCATCTCCTGAAACAGCAGCTGCGAGTGCTTTAACTGGCTACCTTACTGGAGGTGATGAAATATGAGAATATCTGGAAGAGTTTGGAAGATAGAGAGAGAAGGTAAACTTATTGATGACATTGATACAGATATGATTTATCACAACAAATATTTGCATATAACCGATAAAAAGGAGATGGGGAAATATGCTTTCAGCAATCTGCAGGGATGGGAAGATTTTCCTAAAAAAGCAAGAAAAGGAGATATAATTTTTGCGGGGGAGAATTTTGGATGCGGTTCATCTCGCCAGCAGGCGGTTGACTGCTTTATTCAGCTTGGTATAAATGCGATCGTTGCAAAATCTTTTGGGGCAATATACAAGAGAAATGCAATAAATAGCGGGCTTGCGATAATTGAATGTAAGGATATTGATAAGATAGAAGTAAAAAATGGGGATGAAATAGAAATAGACCTTATAAAAGGAGAAATAATCAAGGATGGGAAAATTTTAATAAAAACAAGCCCAATGAGCGCCATTCAGTATGCTATTTATAAGGCAGGAAATTTATTTGAATATGCGAAATCAATTCAATGAGCACATTCTATTACTTCATGGACTATTTCCTGCGCGCCATTCATTATTCTTTCCGACAACTTTATGAAGAGCATTTCCTCAAGGAATTCTTCCTTTATTATTTCCATTTTAATCCCCTCCCGGGTAAAATGTAAAACAAAAAGATATATAATATATTTTCTAAAAATTTTATTGTTTCTTAATCTCTATCCTATCTTCCATATATACTCTCATTCCATCAAAAGCGGATATCGTTGGAATGCCCGTTTTTTCAGATAGCCAATTTGCCTGCAATGTTGCTTGTGGTATTGTTTTTAAACCCATATGAGTAAGAATTGCAATTTCGGGTTTAACTCCTTCTATTAAGCTAGCAGCATCTTCTGTGGAAAGATGATATGGTATTTTTCCATTCAAAGGGCGAGTTAAGCAAATTATAAGAATTCTGCTCCCTTTGTGGGCGTATATTAATTCATCAAAGAGTTGGGTATCACTTGTATATGATATTTTTCCGTTTTCAAGATTTATCTGAAAACCAACTGTTGTTTCATCAGAGTGAATTGCAGGGGTAATAGTCATTTCATACAACTCTTTTATTAATATCTTTTTTCCAGGTTTTGCAACAACAACATCTTTTACTAAGCTCTTATGATAAAAAGATATTGGTCTATAATTATTTATTCCTTCGATGACACTCTCACTCCCTATAAGCATCCCTCTCTTTATCTTTCCACCCATTGTTATTGCTTCAATCAATATCTCCGCATCATTGTAGTGATCAGGATGAGCATGAGAAACAAAAATAACATCAGTTTGGGTTGGATTCAAATCAAGATTATACATTTCCACAAGGGCGCCTGGGCCAGGGTCAACATGCATAAGCAAGCCTTTTTCCGCTATATATATTCCTCCTGTTTTTCTGTGCTGGAAGATAGTTGCAAATCTCCCTCCGCCGGTGCCAATGAATGTAATCTTGCTCATTGTTTGGAAATAATTTTAACTCTATAACCTTTTTGCAAAGTTTATTCAACAAGTGTCAAGAGATACATGATAATTATTCCAGCGGAAAGCGACAAAAGCTGTAGGAAGGATTTTTTCAAATTTGATTCTTTATGCAATTCTGGCACTAAATCCGAGCCCGCAATATAAATAAATCCTCCGATTGTAACAGGGATAAGAATATCTATAAGAGAATCATTTTTTATTATTAGAACAAGTAATGTACCAAAAATTGCGGTGAGAGCAGAAAGGAAATTGAAAAGCAATGCTTTTGATTTATTGAAACCGCCATAAAGAAGAGAGCCAAAATCACCTATTTCCTGAGGTATCTCATGCAGTATAACCGCTATTGTTGTTGCAACTCCAAGACTTAAGCTAGCCATATAACTTGCTCCTATAATGAGACCATCTATAAGATTATGAAGAATATCCCCAAAAAGAATCATAAAAGAAAGAGTGTGAGGATGTTTATCGGAGGGGAGTATATGACAATGCCTCCAGCAAATGATTTTTTCAAGCAAAAAGTAGATAATAATTCCTAAAATAATATAAATAGCATAATAACTTTTAAACCCCCTATCAACCATCTCAGGCAATAAATGAAGGAAGGCTCCGCCAAAAAGCCCTCCCGCAGAAAAGGCTACAAGATATATTAAAACTTTTCTCAGTTTTTCATCATTTATCCATATAACTGCCAATCCAATAAGCGAGATCAGGCTAACGATAATAACGCTTGATATTGCATATAACCATATCATACTACCTCCAAAAATATTTCCTTGCCCATACTATCATAAGCTTTCCAATTTTTTTCATTATAAGGATATGCTATTATTATATGAATCCTTCCACTTTTCCTGAAAGAAAATAAATCCTCGCTTGATGGAAAATAATTGCCAGATGGATGGGAGTGCGCGGTTCCAACTACTGATTTGTCCGAAGGAAGCAATGCAAGATTAAAAGATGAGGATCTTTTGCCATATATCATCTGTGGGAGTATAATAAATTCTTCTATTGTATCCTTTTTTCTTCTAACCGCGAGAAATGCTAAAAATTCCTTTGGATGCATCTTCTTTGCGGATTCAATTATTGCATCCAAGCACTCTTTTTTTATTTTCATTTTTTCATTTTTCCAATTTTTTATAAACTTTCTCAAAAAATTTATCATTTATTTTTATAAATTTCGCTTTCTCTGGAGATGCCATTACTTCAATAACATCATCTTTTGAGATAATTTTATTATATAGCCCATCTATTGCAATTTCCGCATCTTTCTCAACCTCTATTTTTATCTTTCTTTCAGACGATAAAACTAAAGGATAAAAAGCTCTTCTGAATGGAGCAATTGCAACAATTAAAAAAGCATTCATTTTTGGTTCAATAATTGGCCCACCTAATGAGAGAGCATAGCTTGTTGAGCCAAGAGGGGTTGAAACAATCAAGCCATCTCCACTCCATTTCTTTACCATTTTATTGTCAATATAAACTTTAAATGGAAGAATTTTTCCAAGATTTGCGGTATGAACAACCATTTCATTTACCGCATCGGGCAATCTTTTTTTATTAAGCAAAATTTTTATCTTCATGCTTTCCTCAATGAAATAATTTCCTCTTAAAATCTCTTTTAGTGCTTTTTCCGCATCTTCCGCATCCACTTCTGTAAGAAATCCAATTCTTCCAGCATTTATAGAGAAAATTGGTTTTTTAACCTGGCTTAAAGTGAGTAAAATAGTCCCATCCCCTCCAATAACAATTATACCATCGCATTTTTCCCCGAGCTCTTTAATTTTATATCCTTTTTCTCCAATAAAACTCGCTATTTTACTTTCAAGAGCAACATCTCCAATCATCTCATATATTCTTTTTCCAATCTCAAATGCTTCCTTCGAAGGCTTGCAAACCATGCCCCATTTCATATTAACACCTCAATCATTTCCTCATTGCAAACCGCAATAATTCCGCTTCTTACATTCAAATCAAATGGCAGATCAAGCTCCTCCCCTTTTTCATCCCTAACAATCCCTCCCGCCTCCTTCACAATCAAGCTCGAGGCTGCAAAATCTGTAATTCGCAAGCTCCTTCTGCCCATATAATATGCCTGCACCGCCCCGCTGGCAACGAGGCACATCTCCAAAGATGCTGCCCCCATTGCCCTTACATGATGTCTATTCGCTATTTTCCACGTTTTTTCATTTCCTGATTCCCCTAGAACAAGGCAAAGAAAGGGTTTTTTAGCCTTCCTTACTCTTATCCTTCTATTATTCAAAAAAGCTCCTTTTCCTGCAAATGCTTCAAAAACATCACCCGTTGGAATATTTTTCACTATTCCATATAAAATATCATTCAAGCTCTCTTTACCTATTGCTATTGAAACCCCATAAAAAGGGATTCCAGCAATTGCATTTCTTGTTCCATCAACTGGATCAATTATAAAAGTATATTCACTTCCATTATCTATAAAACCACATTCTTCAGATAGAATATTTGCTTCCTTCCCTATTATTTTTAATCCAATTTCTTCAGCAACCTTATCTATATAATTTGTAGGTGTTCCATTCGCTCCCATGCATATAAATTCACTAAATTTATTTCTGTCCTCTTCTCTTATTTTTTTATCTATTTCATCCACTGCTTTCCTTGCAAGCTCTATAAGTTTTTCCATTGTTTTTAAATAATTATTAATATTAAAACAATTCGGAAAGTTTGAGAGCAAAAGATATAAACATTCTTCTAATTCTAATTATGCGAAATGCGGTTGGAAGGGAAATACCTGAGGAAATAGCGGGAAGGAAATTAATTACTTATAATGGTCCTTTTTCTTTTAAGCCAGATAAAAGGCAATATGGAAAACCCTTAAAATGCGTTTTCCCAGATGAAAAAAAATTATTGCCATCTATAAGAGATGCTATAAAAAAAGTGGGACTTGAAGATGGAATGACAATTTCTTTTCATCATCACTTAAGAAATGGAGATGCAGTTGTAAATTTAGTTGTTGATGAAATTGCTAAAATGGGAATAAAAGACATAAAGCTTGCTCCAAGTGCTCTCTTTCCTGTACATGAAAAACTAATTGAGCATATAAAAAACGGGGTTATTACTTCAATAGAAGGAAGCTTAAATGGTCCTCTTGGGGAGTATGTTTCCAAGCATGGATTAAAAGAGCCGGTAGTGCTCAGAAGCCACGGAGGAAGAGCAAGAGCAATAAAAAGCGGGGAGCTACACATAGATGTTGCTTTTCTAGCTGCTTCAATTGCGGATGAATATGGAAATTGCAATGGAATGCTTGGCAAGTCCGCATTTGGAGCAATGGGATTTGCTTATGCAGATGCCCTCTTTGCGGATAATGTTGTAGTGATTACAGATAATTTACAGCCATATCCTGTAATACCAATATCAATTCCACAAATATATGTTGATTATGTAGTGCAAGTTGAAAGCATAGGCGATCCTTCTGGCATCCAGACGGGAACAATGCAGATAACAAGAAGCCCCGCTCGCCTAACGATAGCAAAAAATGTTGTCAAATTCCTAGCAAAAGCAGGCATTCTAAAAGATGGCTTCTCGTTCCAAGCGGGAGCGGGGGGAATTAGCCTCGCGGTAACGAAATTTTTGCATGAATATATGAAGGAAAATGGGATAGTGGGAGATTTTGTGATGGGGGGAATAACCGGGTTTGTTGTTGATATGCTCATGGATGGAACAATTAGAAAAATTTTGGATGCTCAGAGTTTTGATTTAAAGGCGGTTGAGTCAATAGCCAAAAATGCGGGGCATGTTGAAGTGAGCCATATAATGTTCGGTGACCCTCATACATGTGGATGTGTTGTAAATAGGCAAAATGCTTGCTTTTTAGGTGCAACAGAAGTTGATTTGAATTTCAATGTAAATGTAAATACTCACTCTGATGGACTGCTTCTACATGGAATAGGAGGGCACCAGGATGCTGCAGCGGGAAGTGATATCACTATGATAACAGTTCCATTGCTAAGAGGAAGGTTGCCTGTAATAAGGAAGGAGGTTACAACTGTTTCAACACCCTGCCAAACTATTGATGTTATTGTTACTGATAGAGGAATTGCAATAAATCCTGAGAGGGAGGATTTAATTGAAGAGGTAAAGGGAAAAATTGATATTGTTGATATAGGAGAGTTATATAAAAAGGCGATAAATTTGGTTGGTGAGCCAAAAGAGCCAAAGTTGAGTGATGAAATTGTTGCAATAGTTGAATATAGGGACGGGAGTGTTCTTGATGTTATAAGGAAGGTGAAAGAATGAGCTTATCAGAAAAAATATTGTCTGAGAAATGTGGGGAGAAAGTTGAGGCGGGAGAGATAATTGAGGCAAGAGTTGATAAGGCAATGAGTCATGACAATGCAGCACTTGTAATAAAAAGTTTTAAAGAAATTGCAACAGAGCCGTGGGATGCAGATAAGATAGTAATTATACTTGATCATAGGGTGCCAGCTAACACAATAAAAACAGCGGAAAATCATAAGCGAATAAGGGATTTTGTTAAAAAGCATGGGATAAAAAATTTTTATGATATAAACTATGGAATATGCCATCAAGTAATGATTGAAGAAGGACATGTAAAGAAAGGAATGCTTATTGTTGGAACAGACAGCCATACAACAAGCTACGGAGCACTAGGAGCATTTTCAACTGGAATAGGGGCAACTGAAATGGCATCGGTTTGGGCTACCGGAAAAATATGGTTGAAAGTTCCCGAGACAATAAAGTTTGAGATTACTGGAAATCTCGGGAAAGGAGTTTTTTCAAAAGATATAATTTTGCATATTATAGGAAAGATGGGTTGCGAGGGGGCAAATTATAAAGCTTGCGAATTCTATGGAATAGTTGAGGATATGCCACTTGCTGACAAAATAACAATAGCAAATATGTCAATGGAAATGGGAGCAAAAGTTGCTCTTTTTGGAGGGGATAAAAATGATGTTTTTGAAAAAGAAATAGAGATAGATATAACAGAGCTTGGCCCACAGATTGCATGCCCTCACAGTGTGGATAATGTAAAGGATATTGAAGATGTGGAGGGAAAAGAAATAGATCAGGCATTACTCGGCTCATGCACAAATGGAAGAATTGAAGATTTGAGGATAGCCGCAAAAATACTGAAAGGAAGGAAAATAGCAAAAAATGTAAGGTTGCTGGTATTTCCCGCATCAATGAAGATTTATAATCAGGCAATAAAGGAAGGGATAATTTCAACTCTCATAGAAGCGGGAGCGGTAATTATGAATCCTGGATGTGGCCCGTGCCTCGGGGCGCATGAGGGAGTGCTCGCGAGCGGGGAGGTTGCGATAACAACAACAAACAGAAATTTCCAGGGAAGGATGGGAGCAATAGATTCTGAGATTTATCTTGCATCTCCTGCAACTGTTGCTGCGAGTGCGATTGAGGGTAAGATAAGTGACCTAAGAAAATTTATCTGAGCTTTCTATAAATGAAAAGCAATAACATGATTAAAATTACAATTGGTAAAACTACCGCAATAATCTCAACTCCTCTTAATTTCTTATATTCTATTCCATATATTTTTTTATCAATTTTTTCAAATATGTCTTTTACAATTTCAATTCCTTTCTTATAATTCCCTTCCTTGAAATAATTCTCCGCCTTTTTATATTCATCATAAAACTTGCTCCCATTTACAATCCTCTCAATATCCACTCTTGTCTTGCACATGCTTAAAATAATTTCACCCAGCTCATTGGAGAAATTTTTTAAAAAATCGATGTTTTTTTCAATTTCACATATTGAGGTATAATAATCCTTTTTCCACAGATTTCTCAAATTTTCTCTTTCTTCATAACTTGAATTTAAAAATATTTTTTGCAAAATAATTGCTTGCTTCTGCATTTCAACATCAACAGAAGTTAATATTTCACTTGCCATATCAATATTTTTCATTGCTATATCCTCCACCTTTTCATTTTCATATACAAGGACTTCTTCAAAATTTCCAAAACTAACATTCCCATGCCCGTATTTTCTTAATAAGGAAAGAGATATCTCGGCTGCTTTTCCATTTTCATAATCATCATATATCTCATAATCACATATATGAACTGGAATAAATATGGAAGAACACTGGTCAGGAGCAAACCATCCAGCCATAAGTATTTCTGGATTGCTAAGAGGTATCTTAAATATCATACATGCTTTCATTTCATTTTCGCATAATCCTCTTAGCCCTTCTATTTGCCAAGAATGAATTCTAGATATATTCATTAAATCAATTACATTTATATTCCTGTATTTCTCATTTAAAATTCTTCCAATTCTATTTTCCCATTCATAATATTCATAGCAAACCCTCAATTTTGCTTTTCTTCCATTTGCTTCCTTGAATTCTACATAAAAATTTCCAACCTTGCTTCCATTGCCTTTTTCAATTTTTGTCTCTTCCCCTAAAGGAAATTGCTTTACAATTACATAATCATCTTTTATTTCCACTACTCTTATCCCATAAATCCCTCCTATTCTTACAACTTCTTTTTCAAATACATATCCATCAAAAACTTTATCAAAAGATGATGCAATTCCAATCTTCCTTAAAAACCTGCTTTTCCATAGATATTTTGGATAATTTGACATAACCTCCAAGCCCTGAACTTCTCTTGAATAAAAATGAAGTGCATCCGCTTCAATTACATATGCTTCTTTTCCGACAACAAATAAATTTTCTCCTATACCTGGAGCATGCATATCAACAACTTCTTCAAGCAAGGCAACCGCCTCCTTTTCATTCCCTGCCTGCTGCGCCGCATAGCGGAGCCAATCGAAGTCGTCCCATGCTCTTTTTGTTGGATTTATCCAGTAGGTGGGCACATCCGCATCACCATATGCAAGACCCGCGCTCGTCATCATCATTCCCGCCTTCACTATATTTGGGGGTATATCTCCAGATGTTGCAACCCCTATTATTTTATATTTTGTTTTGAAAGCCATTTCATAATTTCTCCAGGGATGGTGGTAATTATATTCATATCCTTCATTTAAAATAAATAAAACCTGCAAACCAGAGCGAGATGGGTCACGGACTTTCATGAAAAGATTGTAATTTCCAGAAGTTGCTTCATCCATAACAATTATATCTTTACAAGCGGAAGATAAGGGAAGAATTAACACTACAATAAGCAGAGCAATTTTATTCACAAAAATAATAAAAAAGAGGTAAATTTATTTTTCTAATTGCAAAATATTTTTATTACCAAGAGATATTAATCATGGGAAAGTTTAAAGATGCTATTAGTAGCTATATGGAAGCAAAAAAAGAATTGATAAAGAGCGAGCCAGAAATAATGAAAAATTATCAGAAATTCGTGGAATCAATTCTGAAAGAAGGACATCTGAGCACAAAAACAAAAGAATTAATTGCACTGGCAATAGCGATTGTAAAAAGATGTGAATATTGCATTGGAATACATGTTGAAAAAGCATTAAAAGCAGGAGCAACCAAAGAAGAAATAATTGAAGTCGCTTTAGTTTGTACACTGATGGAAGGAGGACCCGCAATGACATATTTTACGGAAGTAAAAAAAGCATTGGATGATTTCTGCTAATGCAACTCTATATTTATTTCCTTGGGACAGGAGGCAGTTGGCCAACAGTCCAGAGAAATGTGTCTTCAATAGCAATAAAAAGAGGAGGAGAAGTGCTCCTCTTTGATTGTGGAGAAGGAACGCAACGGCAACTCCAAAAATCTGAAATAAGTTATATGCAGATAAAAAGAATTTTTATAACACATTTCCATGGAGATCATATCTTGGGATTGCCTGGATTAATTCAAACTTTTCAGCTAAATGATAGAAAAGAGGATTTGCATATATATGGGCCGAAAGGAATAAATGAACTTGTTCATGAAATTGCCCATCTCGGTTACTTCAAGCCTTCCTATAAGATTTATTCACATGAATTGAATGAAAATGATTGTGTTGATTTTGATGGATATAAAATAAAATGCATTTTTGTTGAGCATAATGTTCCAACCCTTGCATATTGCTTGGAAGAAGATATTAGACCTGGAAAATTCAACAAAGAAAGAGCTCTATCTCTTGGAATTCCGGAAGGGCATTTATTCAGGGAATTGCAGAAGGGAAAAAGTATAGAGATAAATGGAAAAATAATAACCCCCGACATGGTGCTCGGCGAGCCCCGCCCCGGGAGAAAAATTATTATATCTGGAGATACAATGCCTTGCAGTAAATTAGTAGAATTTGCAAAAAAGAGCGATGTGCTGATACATGATGCAACCTTCTCATCAGATATGGAAGAAAAAGCAAAAGAGTATTTTCATTCCACCGCAATGCAATCCGCACAAATAGCAAAAGAAGCGGAAGTAGAGATGCTTATTTTAACTCATATAAGTCCAAGATATAAGAATGCAAAAATTTTGGAAGAAGAAGCGAGGAAAATATTTCCAAATTCATATTTAGCAAATGATTTTATGAAAATTGAAGTTAAATTAAAGAAGTGAGGAGTGAGGTAGAGGAGGTGAAAAGAAAAAGATAAAAAGACCTCACTCCTCATTGAGAATAGATTGTCGATTTATAAATTTTTGGTAAAAGATTTAAAGAATAATTTTTTACATTATTGCTCCATAGTTATTCCTCAATAATCAGCCCCGTGGTGTAGTGGTCAAGCATGTGAGGCTCTGGACCTCACGACCCAGGTTCGAATCCTGGCGGGGCTATCAAATTTTTTTCCATTTTCTTCCCGCATATATTGGCTTCTCAATGCCCTCTTCAATTCTCATCAGTTGATTATATTTTTCTGTTCTCTCCGCCCTGCAGGGTGCGCCCGCTTTTATCTGCCCGCAATCTATTGCGACTGCTAAATCCGCTATAAATGAATCGCAGGTGTCACCAGAGCGATGGGATACCATTATTGAATAATTATTTTCCTTGCATATTTTTGCTACTCTGAGTGTTTCAGTTAATGTGCCGCATTGATTTGGCTTCAGCAGCAATGCATTGCATGCCTTCTTTTTTATTCCTTCTTTTAATCTTTTTGCATTTGTTACAAAAATATCATCTCCAACAATCTGTATTTTCTTTCCCAATTTTTTTGTTATTTTAACAAATCCATCCCAATCATCTTCAGCAAAAGGATCTTCAAATGAAATTATAGGATAATCTTCTACAAGCTCTTCATAAAAATCAATTAGCTCATCCACATCTTTTTCTCCTTCTATATGATAGCTATTGCCTTTATAAAAAGAAGAGGCTGCGCTATCAATTGCTAACATAACTTCATTTTCATAGCCATTTTCTTCTATAGCATTCATTATTAGCTCAAGGGCGGATCTTGTCTCCTTTAGAGGAGGAGCAAATCCACCTTCATCACCAACATTTATTGAATTTTTCCCATATTTCTTTAAGAGTATTTCCTTCAATGAATAATATACTTCACATGCCTTTCTTACCGCATCTGAAAAACTTTTAGCCACCAATGGAGCAATCATGAATTCCTGTATGGCAAGCTCATTTCCCGCATGCTTTCCTCCATTTATTATGTTCATGAAAGGAATTGGCAAAATATTTCCATTCTTGTTTAAATATTGATATACAGGAATTTTTTCTTCATTGGCGGAACACTTACAGCAAGCAATTGACGTAGCTATTGATGCATTTCCCCCAATTATTCTTTTATCTGGTGTCCCATCTATTTTAATAATCTTTTCATCAATTTCCTCCTGCTCTTTTACATCCATCCCCACCAAGGCGGGGGCCAGAATTGTATGAACATTTTCTATTGCATTCCTTACTCCTTTCCCATGAAATTCTTTTCCTCCATCTCTAAGCTCAACCGCTTCTCTCGCTCCGCGACTTGCTCCGGATGGGGCGCTTGCCCTCCCTGTAGCATTTTTTGTTTTTACTTCTACCTCTATCGTTGGATTTCCTCTTGAATCAAGAATTTGCCTGGCTTTTATGCTCTCTATTCTGCTCATGAAAATAAATAGGAAATATTTAATAGATTTTTCTCAAATTTTTTCCACTTCCTTTTCCAGCAATTTTTTTCTCTCCTTGGCACTTCTACCTGTTGCCTCAAAAAGAAAACTGTTCCATTTTTTCAATATTTCTGGATTCGGCTCAATTTTTTCAGGTGGTTTTATATCTATTAATATCTCATTTTTTTCCTTTTTTATGAATATTTTCCCTATCCCTTCTTCTTCAAATTCAAACCCTTCGCTCAAATTTCCTTCAACATTAAAATATTTCTTCAGCAATTCATTCAAATCCGCTTTATGCCCCTTCTTTATTGAATACTCCCTCATAATGGTATAGAAAACATTTTATAAATTCTTTTTAATACATTCATGAAAGTTGCTCTCTCCTTGGGAGGCTCATTGCTCTCTCTGGATAATCCAGAATTTATAGAAGAAATATCAATTTTTCTGAAGAAAATATCAGAGAAAATTCCTCTTTTTATTGTTGTTGGTGGTGGAAAAACTGCAAGAGAATATATTTCAGTTGGAAGAAAATTTTGCAAGGATGAAAGATATCTTGATGAAATTGGAATAATGGCCACCCGTTTAAATGCATACCTCATAAATTCTTTCTTCAGAAAAAAAATCCCTGAGACAATAGAAGAGGCAATTCAAATTGGCCCCCCTCTTGTGATGGGTGGCACCACTTCAGGCCACTCCACAGATGCGGTGGCGGCGATGCTTGCGAGGGCGGGAAATGCGAGCCATCTTGTGATTGCAACTGATGTTGATGGGATATATGATAAGGATCCAAAAATTTACAGTGATGCGATTAAATTTGATAAAATTGGTATAGATGAGCTTATAAAAATGGTTGGGGATGAATGGAAGAGCGCTGGCTATAAGGTTGTTGTTGATCCTGTTGCATGCAAAATAATAAAGGAAGGAAGGATAAAAACATTTGTTGTTAATGGAAAAAATATTAAAGAATTAGAAAATGCTATATATGGGAGAAAATTTAATGGAACAATTATAGAGGTATAAAATGATTCCACAGCACAGTCATTGCAGGATATGTGGAAAAGCAATAAAATATGATGAGGATTTTTGCAGTGAAAAATGCAAAAGTGAATATGAAAATTATTTAAAGAAGAGGAGAAGACTACAGATAATATTCTACATCCTGATTTTCTTGGTAATTATAGTGTATATGTTCTTAATCATTAGCCAGAGGGGCTAGAGTAATTTCTTTCCATTTATTTCCACTTCACATATATCATTTCCACTGACTTTTGCGTCTAAATCAAGGAATTTCTTTAACAAAAATAATTCTGTTGTTGCATGATTGCTAATTTTCTTGCATTTAAAGCATGTTTTATATCCACTTATTGCAAGGAATGGTATGATTTGGTCAACCGCTTTTTCATCAAGGTCAACATTTGCATAAATTTCCTCAAGAATTTTTTTTGAAACAGATTCTCCTATTTCTTCCGCCCTCCTGCCCTTCTCCCCCAGGCAATCCGCCCCTAATATTTTTGGCTTGCTCCATAGAACAATTCCTACACCTGGAGAAATTGCCTCATATTTTTCAATTCTTATATTTTTTGGAAAATCCTTTATATTTTCTTCCACGGATTTCTTTATTCTTTCCGCTATTTGAACTGGAAGATTTGAAATATTAACAATTCCTTCTATTTCCTCAACTTTTTCATCAAAATAAATCGGCCTTATTTCTTTGCATGGCTTTATAATCACCTCTACCTTCCCTCCACCAGCGGGATAATACCCTCTTTTGTGCAATTTCCCGTATATTTCTATTCCCATTTTTCTAAGAATTTCAAGAAAAACATTTTTAAAATAATCCCAGGGAGGAGCCCACCTCACATCTGTCCCTCCCTTCAGAATCAATTTTGTTTCTTTTTCAGCAAAAATTGATGGAATTATGCATGCCTGCAAAACAAGGGCTATACTTCCAGCGGTTCCAACATCAAATTCGTATTCTCCTCCCTCAATTTCTCTAGGATAAAATTCTATTTCGCTTGAACCAATTTTTAATCCTTTAACATTTGCATTGCATATTTTTGAAACAGTTTCAATTGAAGCAATGTGCTGATTTCTCAGTCCTGGATTTGGTCTATTTGCCCTTATATTGAAAATTCTAACCGGCTTTTTTGTTATAGAGGAGAATGCTATGCTCATCCTCAACATCTGCCCTCCGCCTTCTCCATAACTTCCATCTATTTCAATCATTTTACCACAAAGCTTAAATTATTATATATTTATAATCCCATAGCGGGGTGGGGTAGTCAGGAAAACCCGTCGGGCTCATAACCCGAAGATCCGTGGTTCAAATCCACGCCCCGCTACTACATTACTTCTACTCCTTTCTTCAACTCTTTCTTGGCAACTCCCTTGCCCAACTTCTTCTCCATTTCTTTATAATATTCCATCATTTCTTCATCAACAGATGGATGAACTTCTTTCATAGCCCTCATGAAATGCTCTCTTGTTACTTCATTTGCATTTTCTCTCAATGCCATCATTCCTGCCTCCCTGCATATCGCTTCTATATCCGCTCCTACATATCCTTCCGCTATTCCCGCCAGCTCATCTATGCTAACATCTTTTGCAAGTGGCATATTTTTTGTATGTATCTTGAAAATGCTCTTCCTGGCTTCTTTATCTGGTATTCCTACAAGTACCAGTTCATCAAACCTCCCGGGGCGAAGGAGGGAGGGGTCAATTATATCTGGCCTGTTCGTTGCACCAATTATAACAACATCACTCATCTGCTCCAGCCCATCAATTGAAGTTAGAAGTTGATTTACAACAGTTTCAGTTACCCTTGTTCCTTCATGGCTCCCTCTTCTTGGAGCAATTGCATCTATTTCATCGAAAAATACTATTGATGGAGCGGTCTGCTTTGCCTTCTTGAATAACTCTCTTATTGCTTTCTCACTCTCACCCACCCATTTGCTGAAAATCTCTGGTCCTTTTACTGACAAAAAGTTTGCTTCACTTTCTGTCGCAACCGCTTTCGCAAGCAATGTTTTTCCTGTTCCTGGTGGGCCATAAAGCAAAATTCCTTTTGGTGGCCTGATTCCCATTTTTTTAAATGCTTCAGGATTTTTTAATGGCCATTCAACCGCTTCTCTTAATCTTTGCTTCACATCTTCAAGCCCGCCAATATCCTCCCACCTAACATTTGGAATTTCAATTAAAACTTCTCTCAGAGCGGATGGTTCAATCATCTTAAGGGCTTCTTTGAAATCATTCATCATAACAACCATTTTTTCAAGAACTTCAGTGGGAATTGGCTTATCAAGCTCTATCTCTGGCAAATACCTGCGCAATGCATTCATCGCCGCCTCCCTTGCAAGTGCTGCAAGATCCGCTCCAACAAATCCATGGGTTACATCAGCAAGTGCATCCAGATTTACATCTTCCGCAAGGGGCATGCCTCTTGTATGAATTTGAAGAATCTCCTTTCTGCCATCTCTGTCTGGAACTCCTATTTCAATTTCCCTGTCAAATCTTCCAGGGCGCCTTAAAGCGGGATCCAAAGAATCTGGCCTGTTTGTTGCCCCTATAACTATTACTTTTCCCCTTCCCTTTAATCCATCCATTAGAGTAAGCAATTGAGAAACGACTCTTCTTTCAACCTCACCATGCACTTCCTCTCTTTTGGGAGCAATTGCATCTATTTCATCAATGAAAATTATTGAGGGAGCATTTTTTTCCGCTTCCTCGAATGTCCTTCTCAAATTTTCCTCGCTCTGGCCATAAAATTTACTCATTATTTCAGGCCCATTTATTGTAAAGAAGCTTGCTCCAGATTCATTTGCAACAGCTTTTGCAATCAATGTTTTTCCTGTTCCTGGTGGGCCATAAAGCAATACTCCTTTTGGAGGATCTATTCCAAGCCTTTCAAAAAGCTCAGGATGTTTCAATGGCAATTCTATCATCTCTCTTATTTTCATTATTTCTTCATCAAGTCCTCCAATATCTTCATAGCTTATCTGTGGCAATTTAAGCAATTCTTCCTTTATCGGCTCTTCTTTGACTATAACACTTGTTTCATCCCCAATAACTACTAATCCTTTTGGCTCGGTTTTAACAACTCCAAATGGAAGGGAGTTACCAAAAAGAGCAATTCCTGGAACAATTATTGTATCTCCCGCAGTGAGTGGGCGTTTATAAAGCCCTCTCTTAACTATGCTCTCTATACCATGCCCAAATTGGATTCTCTGGCTCTGAGAAATTGCTGGGGCAATAACAACCTGGCTCGCTACCTTCACTTCCACTTTCCTTATTGTTACCTTATCCCCGATTCCAACTCTCGCATTTTTCCTCGTAAGATTGTCTATCCTTATTATTCCCTTCCCCTCATCAATGGGGCGGGCGCGCCAGACTATTGCTCCAGTTTTTCTTCCCCCTTCTATCTCAATTATGTCGCCTGGTGCAACATTTAGCTTCATTCTCGTTTCAGTATCGATTCTCGCTCTTCCCGCTCCTACATCCTGACTAAGGCCTTCAGCCACCCTAAGCACAACTTCATTCGTTTCCATCAGTTTTGATAATACAACACATATTAATTTCTTTTGCTGAATTTATGCAAGCTTTTTATTCCATTAAACCACAGGCACTATCAGGAATTAAATTTAAATAATAGAAAAACTTTCAAAATTACTTGATGAAAGAAGAGAATATTTTGCTGAATGTAGGAAAGAGAAAAATTGACTTTGAATCAATTCATTCAGATTCATCTTTTTACTAAACTGAATTTAGAGGTGTGTGAATAAAAATAACAAGGCAAGGTTTAGGAGCATGGAACTGCATTAGTTAATCTATAATATGGAGGTAAGAATTTCTTGGCACTGAAAGGCAAACAATAAGTTACATTTTTATATTCCTTCTTTATTGCTTTTCAATGACCACCGCATATGATGTGCCTGCAGAGCCATTGATAAAAAGGCTTGCAGAAAAACTCAAAAACGAGTTTAAAATAGCTCCGCCTGAGTGGGCTAAATGGATAAAGACAGGGATACATAAGGAAAGACCACCTGAAAATCCTGAATGGTGGTACATAAGAGTTGCTGCAATCCTGCGAAAAATTTATATGCGAGGGCCTATTGGAACATCTCGCTTGCGAGGGCTTTATGGAGGAAGGAGAGATAGAAGAAATGCACCATACAAGCATGTAAAGGGTAGCGGTTCAATAATAAGAAAAGCGCTTCAGCAATTAGAAGAGCAAGGACTTGTTGAGCAAGTAAAAGGAAAGGGAAGAAAAATAACACCTAAGGGGCAATCGCTTGTTGATAATACCGCCCATGAATTAGCGGAGGAGATAGGAAAACTTATATAGTAGATAGAGGTGATTTATAGTGGATGATACTGAAGAAATAAAGAGAAGAATGCTTGAGCAAATGCAAAGAGAAGCGGAAGAGGAGCAGAGAAGACAGATTGAAAAAGAGATATGGGAAGCTCAAAAAAGGAATTTATTGAAAATTTTGCTTGACGCAGATGCGAGGGCGAGATTAGAGAGAATAAGAATGGCTAAGCCGGAAGAAGCGGAATATATAGAAAACCAAATTATAAGGTTATATCAGATGGGAAAAATAAAAAATAGGATAAATGATGAGGTTTTGAAAATTTTAATATCTCATCTTATGCCAAAGAAAAGAGATATAAGTATAAGGAGGTTGTAAGATGGCAAAAAATAAACCAGCAGCAAAAAAAAGAAGATTGATGAAAGAAACAAAAAGCAATAGGCGTGTGCCCGCCTGGATAATAATAAAGACGAGCAGAAGGTTTCTACAGCACCCAAAAAGAAGACATTGGAGAAGGAGTAATTTAAAGAGGTGATTTTATGGAAGAAAAAATTTATACTGTGCCGTTGATTAAAACAAAAAATTTTTCCAGAGCTAAAAGAGCTAAAATTGCAATGAAGGAAATAAGAGAATTTTTGAAAAAACATACAAAAAATGATAATATTAAGATTGATAAAAGCGTGAATGAAGTTGTATGGGAAAGAGGAATAAAAAATCCCCCAAGCAAAATCAGATTAAAAGTTGTAAAAGTTGACGATACTGTATGGGCTTATACACCTGAGACAGAAATTAAAATTGAGGAAATTGAGAAGAAGAAGGAGAAGAAAGAGAAGAAGGAAGAGAAAGAGGAAAAGGAAGAGGAAAAGATGGAGGAAAAAGAGGAGAAGGGAGAAGAAGAGGAGAAAGAGAAAGTAGAGGAGGAAAAGCAGAGCCATGCTGAAAAGGATTGATTTTAACGGGAATTCATATTTGGGTATTTATTGTAAAGCAAATAATTTAGTAGCTTTTGTCCAACCCTTTCTTCCTGAAAAAACAAAAAAGGAAATTGAGGAAATTCTTAAAGTAAAAACTTTTGAGCTTACAATTGGAAGTAGCACAATAATTGGCTCTCTTTTAGCTATAAACTCAAATGCAATTGTTGTTACAGATTTCATAGAAAAAGAAGAAATGGAAATAATCGAGGATAAATTCGATGGAGAGATATTTATTTTGGAGGATAAATTTAATGCTGCTGGAAATAACATACTTGCAAATGATTATGGAGCAATTGTTCATCCCTTGATGGGAGAAGATACTATAAAAAAGCTGGAAAAGGTAATGGAAGTGGAAGTAAGGAAGGGGACAATAGCGGGATTAAATACTGTTGGAATGCTCGGATTAGCAACAAATAAAGGAGTGTTATGCCATCCAAAAATAAAGGAGGAGGAGAAAAAATTAATTGAAAAAGTGCTTGATGTGGAAGTAAATATCGGCACAGTAAATCATGGCATGCCATTTGTGGGGGCGGGGGCGGTGGCGAATAGGCATGGCGCAATTGTGGGGAGCGCCACAACAGGAATAGAGATGGGGAGGATTGAGGAAGCACTCCACCTTTCTAAAAATGAAGTATAAATATTAGAAATTGATATAGGAAGAATGAATGAAGAAGAGCTTAGGAGAAATATATATTTATTGCAGAGGCATCAGGAAGAGATTGAGAATACATATGCCCAAATTGAAGTTATTGAAAAAATGATAAATGAGTATAGGAGGACAATTGAGACACTTCAGGAGATTGCATCTACTGAAGGAGAGAAGGAAATTCTAATGCCATTGGGTGGGAATGTTTTTGCTTACACCAGTTTAAAGGATACAAAGAAAGTTATAATAAGTATAGGGGATAAAGTATTTATAGAGAAAACAACAAATGGGGCAATTGATTTTTTGAATAAAAAGATAGAGGAATTGATGAGAAGTGAAGAAAAATTGATAGCCCTTGTTGATGAATTAAGCCAGAGAATGGAGGAAATTTCAAAGAAAATAAAGAAAGAAGATGTTTCAGTTTCTTAAAAAAAAGTTAAAGAAAACAGAGGAAACAATTGAGGAAGAAAAGAAAAAAGGGTTAATTGGAATAAGCGAAAAGAAAATAGATGAATTGCTATGGCAAATCGAAATTGATTTAATTGAAGCGGATGTTGCATTTGAAGTTATAGAAGAAATTAAAAGGGAGATAAAAAATAGTTTGATAGGATTATCAAGGAGGGAGGCGAAGGAAGAAGTTGGGAAGATAATCAAAGATGCAATATATAAAATACTGAAGGAGAGCGAGGGAAACTTCTTTGAGGAAATTAAAAAATTTGAGAAG
Source organism: Thermoplasmatales archaeon (assembly GCA_014361195.1). Taxonomy (NCBI): domain Archaea; kingdom Methanobacteriati; phylum Thermoplasmatota; class Thermoplasmata; order Thermoplasmatales; species Thermoplasmatales archaeon. The sequence goes on from JACIWA010000003.1 coordinate 56,365, forward strand.
CCAGTGGTTATTTTATTTGTCGGAGTGAATGGCTCTGGAAAAACAACCGCAATAGCAAAACTTGCCTGGCAATTAAAAAATATGGGTTATAGTTGTGTAATTGCTGCATGCGATACTTTCAGGGCGGGGGCAATTGAACAGCTTGAAAGGCATGCTGAAAAGATAGGGGTTAAATTGATAAAGCATGATTTTGGCTCTGACCCAGCAGCTGTTGCTTATGATGCAATAGAGCATGCAAAAGCGAGGCATAAGGATTTTGTTTTAATTGACACAGCGGGAAGAATGCAGACAAATATAAACCTTATGGAAGAAATGAAGAAAATAAAGAGGGTTGCAAAGCCAAATCTTGTAATTTTTGTCGGTGATGCATTAGTTGGAAACGATGCTATAGAGCAGGCAAAGAAATTCAATGATGCAGTTGGAATAGATGGAGTGATATTATCAAAAGTAGATGCGGATGCAAAAGGAGGAGCATCAATCTCCATAGCATATTCAATAAAGAGGCCTCTTTATTTTATAGGTATCGGACAGAATTATGAAGAGCAAATGCCTTTTAATGCGGATTGGATGATAAAGAGGATATTTGAGGAGTAATTTATCTTTTAATTGACAATATTCCTCCAATGAAAGCGGGCAAAAGAATTGTTATTACATACCCACTTAAAGAAAGAGCTACTACTGATGCGCTATCAATTCCATAAAAAGAGAATAAATAGATGAGAGTGCTCTCCCTTGTTCCAAAACCAGCAATTGTTACTGGAATTATACCTATTAATGAAGCAACTGAATATATAATTACAAAATCAAGAAATGGAATTGAGATATTCATGGAAAGGGATATTATATATATTTGCAGGAATAAAATTAAATAGCTTAAAATCTCTATGAGAATTGTTAAAGAAAGAAAAATAAGGGAGGGAAAATTGTACACATAATCCAGGGAAATCCATGAGGAGAATCTTTCTGGTATTACAAATTTGAAAAAAGATAATATCTTTTTGCTATTTTTCTCAAATATGAAATATAGGAGGATAAATATGAGGGAAATAAAAAGGAAGGAAGGAAAAAGATAGGGAAATCTTTTGTAAATAAAAATGCTTCCAAAGAGGGCAAGAAAAATAAGGGATGCTAACTCAATAATTTGATCTATAAAAACATTTATAACACATGCAGAAATCGGCTTTTTGCTCTCTTCTCTAAGATAAGGAGCTCTTATATAATCTCCGAGCCAGAGAGGAGTTATGCTTCCATAGAATAAGCCGATAAGATTAATTTTTATTAAATAAAGATATCTTGCGTCTATACCTTGTTTTTTGCATATCATCATCCATTTATAAGTGCTTATGAAGAAGCGAGGTATGAAAAGAAGAGAAGAAATTAAAATTGCTTGAAAGGATATTTTCTTAAAAATTTCAAAAATTTCATTTATTCCAGTATCGTAAATAATATAAAAAAATAGAATTAATCCAAAAAATGGCAATATATTTTTTATATGATTCCATTTCATAGTGAAAAAAAGGATAAGTTTATAATATTTTTCTGATATATTTCTGTGAAATTTAGATATAAACTAACTCTTCTGCTGATTGCAATTTCACTTATTCCTTTGATTATTCTTCCCTATACACTATCTGAAAGAACTAAAGTGGAGATTAAAAAGCAAGCGGAGGAAAATATAGAAACAATGGTAAATATAAAATCTGATTTTTATAATCACATTTTTTTGGACTTTAGAAATAGAGTAGAGGCGATGGCTCAACTTATAGAGGAAAATTGGGGAAAAGGAAGCTATTATAATTTATCCTACATATATAGCAAAAATGGAAGCTATCCGGAGGAAATCAAAAATTTTGAATTTATAAAGCAGGCACTTGATATATTTGGTAAAGATAAGAACATAACTCTTATATATTTTGTATCAGAGAGTGGATTATGTTTTTTTAATAATGCGGAATTTTGTAAAAAATTGAAAGAGATGAGAGAAAGAGGAGAAGCAATTGATCCAAGGGAAAGACCATGGTATAAATTGGCAAAAGAAAAGAATTCAACAGTATGGACTCCTCTTTACATTGATTTAAACACTGGAAAACTTACAACAACAATCTCAACGCCTGTATTTTTAAACGGCGAGTTTTTTGGGGTGGCGGGCATAGATATTTTGTTTGAAACATTAAAGGAGGATATAATTGATATAAATTTTGCTGGAAATGGATATGCATTGCTGGTGGAGGAAAATGGCAATATTTTGGTGAGTCCAGAATATACTGAAGGAGGAAAAAAATGGAATGAAACTTTTGAGGAGTGGAATATTTTTGATATAAGCGGACTAAAGGAAATGGGAGAATATGTAAAAAATTTCTCTGCTGGAAGGAAAATTATAAAAATTAACAATGAAAATTATTATGCTTTTTCTCATCCAATCGAGGAAATTAAAGGTTCATTGATTTTTTTAATTAAGGAAGATATTCTCGCCCAGATTGTTGCCCAAAGGGAAATAGAATATATTTCAATGTTTTTTATTCTTCTCATAATAGTTATAGCGGTGGCTTTCATATTTTCAAGGAGTTTAACCAAGCCAATAGAAGAGCTTAGAGAAGTTACAAGAGAGGCGGGCAAGGGAAATCTTGATGTAAGGGCTAAAACAAAAGGAAAAGATGAGATATCAGAGCTTTCAAAAGATTTTAATAGAATGATGGAGGAATTGAGCATATATAATAAATCTCTCAGAGAATCAGAGGAAAAATATAGAGGAATATTTGATGAATCAATGGATGCAATCTATATCTCAACATATGAAGGAAAATTTGTTGACATAAATAATGCTGGGCTAAAGCTACTTGGCTATACCAGGGATGAAATTTTTAAGATAAATGTTGAAGAAATTTATGAAAAAAGAGAGGATAGGGAGAAATTTAAAAGAGAAATGGATAAAAGAGGTTTTTTAAAAAATTATGAAGTGAGATTGAAAAGAAAGGATGGAAGAATAATTGACTGCTTGATTTCCGCTGTAAAAATTGAAAAAGACGGCAAAATATATTATCAGGGAATAATAAAAGATATAACTGAATTGAAGGAAGCTAGGAAAATGCTTGAAATGTATAACTCTTTGATAAGACATGATATAGGAAACAGGAATCAAATTGCAGCGGGCTGTTTAGAATTGCTCGGGGAAAGTAAATTAAAAGATGAAGACAAAAAATTGCTTGACAAAGCATATGAAAATATAATGCAATCCCAGAAGCTTCTCTATAAATTGAGTTTGATAGGAAGGCTTGGAGAAAAAGAGCTTAAAAAGATTAGCTTGGATAATGCAATAGAAAAAAGTATAGAATTTCATAAAAATGTTGCAAATGAAAAGGGAATAAAAATTTCTTTCAAAAAGAAAAATGCTTATGTTATTGCGGATGAGTTGCTGGAAAATGTATTTTCAAACTTTATAGAGAATTCAATAAATCATTCAAATTGCAAAAATATTGAAATATCAATTGATGAAAATAATGGCTATTATATTGTAAGAATAAAAGATGATGGGAAAGGAATAAGTGAGGATGTTGCAAAAAGAATATTTGAATTTGGAGTAAAGGGTAAAGAAAGCAAGGGAAGCGGGCTCGGCCTGCATCTCTCAAAGATTATTGTTGAGGGATATGGGGGAAAAATAGTTCTAAAAAATGCAAAAAATGCGGAATTTGAAATATATCTCAAGAAAGCGGCTAACTATTAATTATTTATGAGAGAAAATTCCTGTTAAGCCATCTTTTCTTTCAATTCTTACAAATCCAAATCTCTCAAATTGAATAATTTCTCCGTCTTTTAGCAATTCAACATTTTTCTCCGCATATCCATGAACTATTTTTAGGCTATCTTTATCAAATTCATCGTCTTTAAATGGCAAAAGAGGAACCATTACTTTCATTTCTATCCTTTCCTCGCTCACCCACTGTATCTTTTCTATTCCTTCAATTATTTTTTCTCCCGCAAATCTTCCCCGCAAATATTCATTTTTCTTTTCAATTTTTACATTATACAAATCTTTTAATCTTATGATATCTCCTTCCTTTATTTTCAAAGCATCTTCTTTTGGTATATAAAATATTTTTCCAATTGATATTTTTCTTTTCCCCATATCAATGGAAGGATGATTTTTCAACTCTACTTCTTTCTCAATCCCATCTTCAACAAAAAGCTTAACTGGCTCTGGAACAAAGAAATATCTTTTTGCTTTTGGATCAAGATTTTTTCTGTTTATTGCTTCTATATTTTCAAATACAACCATTCCTTCCGATTTAGAAACACCCTGAGAAAGAACAAATTCTCTTATTGTTTCAGGCAATATACCTCTCCTCTTTAAACCAATAAGGGTTGGCAGGCGTGGATCATCCCATCCCATAACAATTTTATTTTCTATTAATGGTTTTATCTTCCTTTTTGAAACAGGCATCCCTTTTATTTCAAGACGGGAGAATTCCATTAAATGGGGTTTTCTCAGACCAAGGCAATCAAGTATGTAAAAATATACCTCATCTCTCAATTCATATTCCTTGCTTCTGAAAGGATGTGTTACCCCTGATAAAGAATCCTCAACCGCTCCATAAAAATCATATGTTGGCCATATTCTAAACCTGTTTCCATGTATTGGATGAGGATGCTCTATTATCCTAAATAAAACAGGATCTCTCATTGCGGTATTAAGGGATTTCATATCTCCCTTTAACCTTATAGTTGCCTCCCCTTCTTTCATTCCCCTGAAATCTTCCCATGAAAAATTACCTCTTATCCTGCATTCACATTCCTTACCAATTGCCCTGTTTTCCCTTACTTTTTCCTCACTGCAAGTACATATATATGCATTTCCCTCATAAAGCATTTTCTTAACCAATTCATAATGCTTTGGCAGATTATCAGAAGTTCTATATTCCTTATCCCATTCTATACCAAGCCATTTCAAATCCTCTTTCTGGGCATCATAGAATTCCTTTCTTTCATTCACTGGATTTGTATCATCGAACCTAAGAATAAATGTTCCTTCATAAATTCTGGCATATTCATAATCAACAAAAGCAGCTTTTGCATGCCCTATATGCAAGTAGCCATTCGGCTCGGGCGGGAAGCGCGTAACAACTTCCCCCTTTTTTGCAAAGGGAAGGGGTGGTAACTTTTTTTCTTCTTTCGCTTTCTCCTTTTTAATTTCTTCCAAACCCATTCTTTCAATTTCTTCTCTTTGTTCGTCAGGGCTTAAAGTATTTACTTCCTCAACAATTCTTCTTACAATTGGTATTATTTCTTTTGCATCCACCCCAGCTTCTGCAATAACCTTTCCAATAACTACTTTGAAATCCGCTTTCCCGAATTTTATTGCATTTATTAAAGCATGTTTTTTTGCAATTTCTTCTATGTTCATTTTTCTCTCTTTACCGCAAATTCAGCAATCTCAATTAACCTCTTTTTTTCTTCGCTATTCTTAATCTTTTCCAAAGCTCTTTTTGCTTTTTCTACATAACTAAAAGCCATATTTTTCGCATAATCTATTGCCCCTATTTCTTCCAGAAATGAGATTGCTTTTTTAACATCTTCCTCACTTTCTTTCCCGTAATTTTTAAGTAACCTTTCCCTGTCCTTTTTATATGCATAGATATACAGTATTGTTTTCTTCCCCCTCCTTATATCACTTCCAACTGGCTTACCTATATTCTTTCCAATAACATCAAGGCAATCATCCCATATTTGAAATGCCATTCCAAGATTGAGACCATAATTTCTCAAAGCTTCTATCTCCTTTTCCTTAGCCCTTCCAATGATTGCACCTCCCATGCTTGCATGCTCAAACATTTTTGCTGTTTTTTTCTCAATCATTTCAAGAAATTTTTTTTCATCAACATATTCCATCTTTTCAAAGCTCATATCCATATCCTGCCCCTCACAAATTTCTTTTGCCATTATCGCAAGATTTCTTAAAATTCTCTTTGCAATTTTATCATTTTCTATCTGACTTGCTATTTCAAAAGATTTTGCGAATAATGCATCGCCCGCCATTATTGCAGTATTCTCTCCAAATAATTTATGAACTGTTGGCTTTCCTCTCCTTTCCTCATCCTTATCCATTATATCGTCATGTATGAGAGTAAAGGTATGGATTAGCTCAAGAGCAACTCCAAAGGGAATTGTATCCTCCCCTCTCCCTCCGACCGCCTCACAGGAAATGAAGGCAATTATAGGGCGTAATCTTTTACCTCCCGCAAATGGCAAATGCTTGACCGCATCATACAAATTTTTTGGCTCCATTTCATAAAGATAATTCTCTATTCCCTTATCAATAGCAATTCTTATTTCCTCTAAATACTCCATATTTCCACCTCCCTCAATTCCTCAATATTTTTGCAACCTGTCAAAAATAATGAGAAAAGGAGGGATTTTCTAAAAATTTCCATCTTTTCTTCCATTGATTTGCTTTTTAAGATAGCACTTGCTACGCCCGCACAATCCGCACCCAATGCAATGGATTTTGCAACATCAAGCCCGTGCTTTATTCCTCCTGTAGCAATTATTTCAATACCCGCATCTCTGCATATTTCAGATATTTCAATCAAACAATAAGGAGTTGGAATTCCCCAGTCCCAGAATATTTTCCCTATTTCTTCCTGTATCCTGTCCTTGATTTTCCTCGCCCTGTAGCTTTCAACCGCTGAAAAAGAAGTTCCTCCCGCTCCTCCTACATCTATTCCAACTATATCCGTGTCAAGCAATTTTTCAACAACTTTTCTTGATATACCCGCTCCTGTTTCTTTTACAATAACTGGCTTATCAAGAGAGGATGAAATCTCTTTTATCATATTCAAGCATCCTTTCGCATTTCTATCACCTTCTGGCTGAATCACTTCCTGCAAAAAATTAAGATGGACTGCAAGCACATGAGCATCTATCATCTCTATTGCCTTATTTGCTTTCTCCACCGCATCCTTCCATTCAAGTAGCTGGGGGGCACCAATATTTGCAATTCTTAGAGGAATGCGATAATTCTTCACAACACTATAGCTTTCCACAAGCCCCGCATCTTCCAGGCCAGCCCTCTGCGAACCAACTCCCATGCCGATGCCGAATTTTTCCGCAATTCTTGCCAACCCTTCATTTATTTTTTTTGCTTCTTCAAAACCACCTGTCATTCCCGCAATTATTAAAGGCATTGACAATTTTTTTCCAAAGATCTCTGTTGAGAGGTCTATTTCGTCTATATTTATCTCAGGCAATGCATTATGGAGCAACATGAAGTCATCCCAATAATTGTATGAATGCGTGACATCTTCTTCCATCACTATTTCCAGATGTTCTTTCTTCCTGTTTTTCATCTTTCCATTAATGCTTAAAATTATTTATAATTATTTCTTCCCCTTACAATTGAAGTAAATATTCCAAAAAGACAAAGAATTGCGGATATTATGAGGGCTTTCTCCATCGCATCTAAAAATTGATTACTTTTTGTAAGGGAAATTGCGATTCCCATGCTTGCAGATTGGCCAACAACTCGCATTGTTGCAAGTGTTGCGGATGCGACCCCATATTCCCTGCTTTCTACACTACCCATAATTGCATTTGTGTTTGGAGAAGAGAAAAATGCAAAACCAAATCCAATTAAAGATAGAGTTGCAATTATTGCAAATATGCTATAATTATTTCTTATGCATAGAGAAAGCAGGAAAACGCCAATTCCAGTTAATCCTATACCAAATGATGCAATTATTTTTGCATCTATTTTATCAGATGCCTTTCCAGCAATTGGAGAGAATAATGCCTGAACAACTGATTGAGAAATCAGGATTAGCCCAGCATTACTTGCGGAGAAGTTTTTTATGTTTTGAAGATAAAGGCTCATAAAAAATGTTAATGAGTAAGTTGCGGAATAATGAATCAATGCGGTTAAATTTGAAAAAATAAATACAAAATTTCTTTTGAAAATTGATGGTTTTATCAAAGGTTTTTCAATCCTACTCTCATATAAAGTAAAAACTAAAAAAATTAAGAGAGAGAAGATTGCAAGCATAATTCCTGTAATTGACCCAATTACCGAAATTCCATATATCAGAGAAATTATGAAAGTTGCAAAGAGAAGAGAGCCAAAATAATCAAATTTCTCATAATTATGAGAAAATTCATATTTAAAATTTCCTAGCAAAAGGATTATTATAATGCATATTAAAATCATTAGAAAAAATATGCTCCTCCATCCAAAATAACTTGTTAAAAATCCTCCAATGAGCGGGCCGGTTGAGAGGCCTATATAAGTAAATGAAACATTTATTCCCAGTGCCTTTCCTCTATCCTCTTTAAAAAAGGAGGAAAGCATAGCAATTCCATTTGAAAAAATAATTGCACTTCCTATTGCATGAATTATCCTGAAAGATAGGAAAAAATAAGGTGGAGAAGGAATAATTGATAAGAAAGAAGCAATAGCAAAAATTATTATTCCATATAGAAAAACCCTCTTTCTTCCGTAAATATCCCCAATTTTCCCAAATGGCAAAAGAAAAACCGCGGTAGCCAATATATAGGAAGTGGTAATCCATCCCAGAAAAAATGAATCAACGCCAAAATCCTTTCCTATTGATGGAAGGGCTATATTAATTGAGGAAGAGGTGAATGGAATAAGGAATGATGAAAAACAAGTTACAATTAAAACTATATTTTTATCCTTCACTTAAGACCCTCAACTCTTCTATTATCTCCTTCAATGAGCCAACATCAAAAAATCTCCTCCCAGTTATCTCATTACAAAAAGCTTGATAAATCGATGAAATGCACCTCTTTACTTCCACCCGCAGGAGCGGGGGCGGGGGAGTAAGCTTCCGCCACCCAATCGCATCAATTTTTTTTGCTTTCTCTATTTCATTGTACCAATCTGTTTTTCTATAGTATATCCTTGCAATTTCCTTACTTATTGGAATCCCATTTATTGTGAATCTACACTCGTCAGGTGTTCCAACAACATCAACAACAATTATATTTCTCTCTTCATCCATCCCAAATTCAATTTTTCCATCTTCATTTCTTGCCCCTATTTTTTCTACTTCATCGCTTATCATTCCATTTATCTTTTCCGCAATTCCCAAAATTTCATCTATTTCATCATTGCTTATCATCGCAATTCTCTTTACCTCTTCCCTATCTATATATCTATCGATTTCCTCCAGCTTTGTAGAAAATTCAAATATTGGCTCATCAAGTTTTTGATTTAATTCAATTTTTTTCAATCCATAATTTGCGATATTTATCTTTCCCTCTCTTAATCTTTTCAAAAAGCTTGAGCCTTCTGAAATGAAATTTCTATATATTACTTCAACAGGTATCAGAAAATTTGATTTTTTCTCGAAGTAAATTGAGTAATCATATTTTCCATTAATTATTTTTGGCTTAAAAACCCTTAAAAGTTTTATTCTCATCCTATTTGTCGCTTTTTTAATTTCATTTATTCTTTTTACCTCACCATTTTCAACAACCCCGATGTAATGATTTTTTATTCCTTTTTTGCTCATTTTCTCAAAAAAGTATGAACCAATTAAGCAAAGAGATGAGCCCTTATTTTCTATCAAATCGGGCATTTCACCCCAATCAAAAACGGAATAGCGATCTGAGAATATGAATTCCGCAATTCCAGGCAAATTTTCTTTTGCATCTTCAATAATTTTTAAGTCCTTTACACTTCCCATTTTCTAACCCTTTTCATTGTCCCTATTCTTTCTCCTTTAATTGCTTTTGTTAAATTACCTCTTATTTTTCCATTAATGAAATAAATATCACAATCTATTTTTTTCGCTTCTTTAATCTTATTTTTTATTCCACCTGTAACATCAAAAATTCCTTCACTTGTTTTTACTTCAAATTTTTCATCTATTAATTCTATCAGTTTCGCATTCTTTTCTTTTGGATTTTTGTCATAAATTCCATCAACATCCATTAAAAATATAACTTTTTCAGCGGAAAAATTGTTTGCAATATATGTTACTATCTGGTCACCGGATAGAATATCAATTCCTTTATCAATTGAAATTGCCACATCTCCATAAAGAAAAGGGATAAAATTTTTTTCGATCAAATTTTTAATTACTTCAATATATGCATAAAAAATTTCTCCTTCCCTTACAATAAAAATTGAAGAAGGACAAACAGGAAAGGATGGCAGTCCTTTTCTAACAAAAATATCAACTATTTTCTTATTCAATTCTATCATTGCCCTGTGTGTTTGATAAAAACCAATTGCTTTTTCATCACTCCATCCCTCTCTTATTTTATATTTTTTTGCAACAGGATGGCCGTAGCTACCTCCTCCATGAACAATCAAAAATTTTTTTTCCGGATAAAAAGATTTGATTTCATCCGCAATTTGCTCAACAATTTTTTTGTTAAAGGAGAAAGGCTTTTCCTTATTACTTATAACACTTCCCCCAATTTTTACAATTATCATTTTTCCACTATTACTTCCGCTTCCTTTTCTTTTGCATCTATCGTGATAATATCTCCATTTTCTATAGCATCTATATCAATTCCATCAACACATACAATTCCAGCAATTATTGCCCCTGTTGCAACTATTGTTTCAGTTTCTTTATTTAATATCGCTTTTGGAGCAACACCATTTTTTTTAAGAGCATAAATTACATACGAGCCAACAGTAGAACCCTTTCCTTGTGGAAATACAAAAATCTTATCCTTTATACATTTTCCATATAACTGGCTATTTTTATCAATAATTACTCCTGTTTTTGTATCAACTCCTCCATAAAAGCTGAATGCTTCCTTGCTAACCAATGCCTCACCTTTCACTTTCCCCGGATATATTGTTCTCCCTTTCATATTAATTCCTCCGTTCTTGCAAAAAGGACTTTTTGATTACAAAAACTCGGGAGATAATGAGCTGCTTTCGCAGAATTTACACCTGTTTTTTCAAAAATTTTCTCAATGGGTGAGACAACCATGCATGTATCCGCTATTATTTTCCCTCCCGCCCTTTCAATTTTCTCATTTAATCCCATTCTATCCGCAATTTCCTTAATTGCTCTAGATGTGCATATCCAAAAATTCCTTTTAGCTTTCCTGTTTTCAAGTAAATTCGCAATTTTTATTATTTCATTAAGAGACGCATGAGGACATCCAAAAATTGCAATATCCGCATCATCACCGCTTTTGAGATTTGAATATGTCTCCTTTATCTCTTCCTCCCCGACTTCAATTTCTTCCTTGCCCTTAATCTCATAGCAACTCGCCTCAGGAGTAATATTTTCAACATGATACATTGCCACCGCCCCGCTCGCCGCCATCGCCGCCCCCAATTGCTTCAGGTCATCTGTATCCGCATCTTTTATTCCCCTGAAATAAGGTATCTTATTTTTAATTTCTTTTCCCACATAATAGCCAAGGGCGGAAAAATCCGTGGAAGATTGAAGATTTGCCTTTACATTTATTATGAAATCCGGCTCCCTGTTTTCATCTAAATGCAATCCATAATATGGAGTTAAGCCTGTTATTGCGGATGCAAGAGCGGAAGGGCCTCCTTCTCGATTTGTTCTTGCCCCTATAACGGAGTTTGCAAATGAAACCGCTGATGATTCACTCCAGGCTATGTGTTGCCTATATCTTGGCAAGTTTCCAGCAAGATAAGGGGTGCAGGTTGCGGAAATAACAACTCCCATTTTTTTAAAGGCATTTATTATAGCCATTTGTTTCTCTGCAAAGTCCTCACTTATCCCCATTTCTCGCCAGTTTTCTAAGTCCATTCCCGCAGGATTTAGATAAGTTAAAATTTTAACTCTCGCTTCTTTTGCTATATCTTCAAGAAATTCAAGACCCGCATCCTCTATTGATTTATATGATACCCCCGCAATCTGGGCGGAATGAACCTCAATCAATTTTTCCGCTTTATAAACTTCCCCGAGCCTCACAAGGAGGCGGAGTATCCTTGCAACAATTTCTCCTTTCTCACCATCAAGCATTTTTTCCTGCTCTTTGGTCAGGTACATAATTGAATAACCTCAACAATTAAAAAACTATTTGATGCCGAATTCCATCAATCTTTTTCTTCTGTGCTCTTCTTCAAGGAATCTATAAACTGTTGAATGATTTGCTCCATCGAGTAGCATCTCTATCGCTTTTTTTGCTATCTGCAAATTTTCAATTTTACCTATTATTCCAACAGTATGACCATAAACACTTACATATGCCCCGCTCAACTCCTCTATTATCTCCCTTGCTCTCCCATCTTTTCCGATTATTCTGCCAGCGAGTCTTTTGATATGATTTTCCTTTTTTCCAACCCAGTCCCTTATATCAATTATTTCAAGATAGTAATCCTCATTGAACAGCAAAAATGCTTTTTCTGGAGAAAAACCTCTCCCGATAGCAACGACAACATTTTCCGCTTCCATTTCCCTTATTTTATCCTCGCTCTCTATTTTTACTTCACCAATTTTTGAGTCGACTTCAATTTTTATCCCATAACTTTCTATTTTGCTCTTTGTTTCTCCATTTTTCCCTATTAAGACGCCTACTCTATCAATTGGAATCTTTACATATTTCATCTTAGTCCTCCATTATATAAGAAATTACATCTTCCTCCCCTACATCGATAAACTTTTTAAAAAATTTTACTATGTTATAAACATCTCTCCTCAAAAACTCAATTGCCATTGGATTATCTCTTTTAACGGTTTGCCCGACATCTATTATAACCGGATTGTTTCTATAAACCAGTACATTATATTCAGAAAAATCCGCATGCACGAGCTTTGCTTTCTGATACATCAATTTCAAATAATTCTTTATTTTATCAAAAATTTTTTCAGCATTCTTTATATTTGCATCTTTCAAGAGAGGTGCTGGCCTGCTCTTGCTTCCTATATATTCCATTACAATTACATTCCCCTCCATCACGATGGGCTCTGGCACCCTTACACCCACTTCGTGAAGCTTTTTAAGATTTCCGAATTCTTTTTTTGCCCACGCAAATATTATGTTTCTTCTTTCAAATTTTATTTTTTCAGGAGGGTCATACATCAAATATTTTGATATGCTTCTGAATGTTGCGGTATTTATTCTATAAATCTTTATTGCTATCAACTTTTCTTTGCACACACCTCTAAAAACATTTCCCTCCTTTCCTGTTGAAATCGGGAAATCAATATAATCAATAAATCCTTCATCCATCAATTTTGCTAAAGCATTAAGGGTTGTTTTTTCAAAAACCTCTCCTTCTGTTTTTCTCAAAATTTCATCAATATTTTTCATAAGAATCCTTTAAGAGTGTCAGGGACGAGATTTTTTTTATCCAGATTTAATACCTGAGTTGGGGTATAACGATATACAACATCTGCTTTTTCATCTTGAAAATCCCATGTCCTAATAATAAGAAAGTCACCTGTTTTTATCCATTTCTTTCTCTTTATTTTTCCGGGTATTCTTGCCATTCTTGTTTTTCCGTCCTCGCAAATAATCCTTAATCTACCTCCTCCCATGTGCTGTTCAACAATAGCAAACATCTCATTTTCTTCTTTTTTTGGCAGTGGTATTCTCTGTTCAACTTCTTCATCCATTATAAAAGTTAATCTGTAAATATATATGAAGATATCGATTTGAGTTGATTGGGCTCTTTTTCATCAATGAAAGGCAGATTTTATCCCTTTCATTAATAAGATAAAGATTTTTTGCTATAGATTTTACTCTTTTATTTTCTCATTATCACTTTTTCACTTTTAGCATTTTTACCCCTTTCAAACTAAAAAAATAAAAAATTAAATTTATGACTTTGCTATTCTTTTTGTGGAAGAATATTTTAAAAGCATAGAAAAAAAAGTAAATGAATGCTATGAAATAGCTATTTTGGCGAGGAAAAAGGGTTTTGATCCAAAAAAAGAGGTTGAAATATCTTTTGCAAAAGACCTTGCGGATAGGGTTGAGGAGCTTGTTGGTCCAAAAGGAATTTCTCACAAGATAAGAAAATATTTAAAGGAAAAAGGGAGGGAAGAGACTGCTATCCAGGTAGCAATTGAAATATGCGAAAACATGCAGGGAAGCCATGCGGAAATAATTGAGCAATCTGTGAGGACAGGGCTTGCAATATTAACTGAGGGTGTTTTAGTGGCTCCTATAGAAGGAATATCATCTGTTGAGATTGGGAAGAATTCTGATGGAAGTAAATATGTTGATCTCTATTTCTCTGGGCCAATTCGCTCTGCGGGAGGAACAGGAGAGGCAATGAGTGTTTTAATCGCGGATGTTGTAAGAAGGAAGCTTGGACTGGATAGATATAAACCAACTGATGATGAAGTTGAGAGATATAAGGAGGAAATTCCTCTTTATGACAGGATGACCCATCTCCAGTATTTGCCATCCCCAGAGGAAATAGAATTAATAATAAGAAATTGTCCAATATGTATAAATGGTGAACCAACTGAAAAAGAAGAAGTTATGGGAAAAAGAGATTTGCCAAGAATCAAAACAAATAGAATAAGAGGAGGGGCATGCCTTGTAATAGCAGAAGGGCTCTGTTTGAAAGCACCAAAATTAATGAAGCATGTTGCAAGATTGAAACTTGAAGGATGGGATTTCTTAAAAAATTTTTCAAAAGAGCTTGATGAAAATAAGGAGATAGCTCCATCTGAAAGATACATTGAAGATTTAATAGGGGGGCGCCCCGTTATAAGCCATCCATCACGCAAGGGTGGCTTCAGACTTAGATACGGGCGAGGAAGGACCTGCGGGCTGGGGGCGACCGCCATACACCCCGCAACAATGTATTTGCTGGATGGATTTATTGCGGTTGGGACACAACTAAAAACAGAAAGGCCAGGGAAGGGGACGATTGCAACACCCTGCGACACTATAGAGGGGGCAATGGTTTTGCTTGATAATGGTGACTTTATTCAGATAAATTCTATTGAGGAAGCAATTAAAATTGCTAAAAATGTTAAAAAAATAATTGATTTGGGAGAAATATTAATACCTTTTGGAGAATTTTTTGAGAATAATTCAATCTTGCCACCCGCAAGCTTCTGCTATGAATGGTGGATAAAAGAGCTCGAGGAAAAAGCAAATATTGAAGAAGTGAAAATAAAACATGGAATAGATAATTTTGAAAGCATATACTTTGAAAAGGCGATTGAATTATCAAAGGAGTATGATATTCCTCTCCATCCTTCTTATAATCTATTCTGGCATGATATAAGTAAAGAGGAATTTCAAATTTTAAGAGAATTTATAAGGAAAGGAATATATGATGGAAAATTATACCTTGAAAAGGATAAAAGATTAAAGGAGATTTTGCTAAGCCTTGGAGTAACTCATCTTGAGAGAGAAAAATATATAGTGGAAAAATATGCGGATGTTCTTATAAAATGCTGTGGTTTTGAGGTAAAAAATGGAAAAATTTTTGAGGTTAAGAATAGCTCAAAAGAGGCAATTGAAGCGGTTCAGGAAATTCTTGGAATAAGGATAATTCCAAAGGCACTCCACAGAATCGGGGCGAGAATGGGAAGACCTGAAAAATCTTCGGAAAGGAAAATGGACCCACCCCCACATGTTCTTTTCCCTGCTGGAATTGGAAAAGGTGGAAAAGAAAGAGTTTTAAATACCGCTGGAAAGATAAATGCGGAGCTGGGAGAAAGAAAATGTGAAAAATGCGGAAGAATAACTTATAAAACAAAATGTGAGTGTGGAGGACATACTTATTTTACAGGAAATACAAAAAATTTTGAAATAGATGTCGGCGAGGAAATTAGTAAAGCAGAGAAAAAATTAAATATTCAAGTAAAGAAAGTTAAAGGAGTTATTGGCTTATCTTCTTCAAAAAAAACACCCGAGTGCATAGAAAAAGGGATTATAAGGGCTAAATATGATGTTTATGTTTTTAAAGATGGAACCGCTAGATATGATATGACAAATATGCCACTAACCCATTTTAAGCCATATGAAATAGGCCTTTCCTTGGATAAACTAAAAGAATTGGGATATGAGCACGACTACAAAGGGGAGAAGCTTGTAAGAGAAAATCAAATTATTGAATTAAAACCACAAGATGTTATACCTTCAAAAAAATGCGGAGAATATTTTTTAAGAATATCAAAATACATAGATGAAATTCTTTCAAAAATTTATGGAATGAAACCTTTTTACAATGCAAATAGCTTAAATGACTTAATAGGGCATTTGGTTGTTGGTTTATCCCCTCACACATCCGCAGGAATTGTTGGTAGAATAATTGGATTTATTGATTTAAATGTATGCTGTGCCCATCCATTTTTCCATGCAGCAAAGAGAAGGAATTGCGATGGTGATGAAGATTCTTTAATGCTCTTAACTGATGTATTGATAAATTTTTCAAAAGAATATATACCTGAGAAAAGAGGGGGAAAGATGGATTTGCCCCTTGTTATAGCAATGAGAATTTCACCAAGTGAAATAGATAAGGAAGCATTGAGTTTAGATACCTTGAATTCCTATCCTCTCATATTTTACAGAAAAACCCATGAATATGCTCATCCAAAAGAATTGGAAAAGGAAATGGATTTGGTTGCTAATAGATTGGGGAGCGAAAGAGAATATAAATTTTTCGGATTCACACATGATACTAGCAATATAGGAAATGCTCCAAAAACTTCTTCTTATAAGCTATATGAAAATATGGAGGAAAAGGTAATTGCACAGATAAATTTGGCAAAGAAAATAAGAGCAGTGGATGAAGTAGATGTTGTTACAAAAATAATTCAAAAGCATTTCCTTACCGATTTAACAGGAAATTTAAAAGCTTTTACAAAACAGCAGTTCAGGTGCACAAATTGCAATACAAAATATAGGAGAATACCTTTAAATGGAAAATGCGGGAAATGTGGAAATTCACTTTCTCTGACAGTTCATGAAAGCTCTATAAAGAAATATTTAGGAATTATAAAGAAGCTTTCAGATGAGTTTAAAATACCAAATTATGTACAGCAGAGAATAATTCTTTCAGAAAAATTTGTTGAATCCCTATTTAAAGATGAGAGAGATAAAACTCTCACCGACTTCTTTTAACAAAAAATTTAAAAAAAATTATTGTATATTATTTGCCCGGCGTAACTCAGACTGGTAGAGTGGCGGACTGTAGTTGCATCCCTTGGGCTATAACCCACCGCCGCGGAAATCCGCAAGTCGCTGGTTCAAATCCGGCCGCCGGGACTCCAATAATTTTTATCACTCCTTCGTTTTTTATTGTATCTTTCTAAATGAAAGGATACATATATGAATATTAATACCAGAGGCAGATGTAAATCCCGTTCCACCACAAAAGATCTGGCTGGATTAAAAAATTCATTATCACATTCCAGAAACAAATGATTGCTCCTAGAAATATTGTAACTCTAACTGTTGCAATATTAACTTTAGGATATAAAGGTGTCATAGTGCAAAAGGCGCTGAATTTGTAAATAAATAAACCAAATTAAAATCTGGTTTCCCTGATTTAATATCTATCGGGAACCAGAAGGCTAAAAATGCTAACTCAACAACCCAATATCTTATAACAGACAAACCCTGAACAAATGAAAAAATTATGTAAGTGAGTGGCGCATAAAAACTAAACTCCCTACTAACCTTTTTTGAAAATAATTAATCAATCACAAAAATAATAGGAATAAGCTTAAAAATAGGGTAAAATAGGGATAAATTATCTATTAAAGCATTCCTAAGAAGGTAGGCAATCACTTCGCTCATTTTAGAGAGATCGTATCCCTTTTCTGTTAGTGGAGGAATTGAGTTGGCCAAGATTAAAATGACAAAGAACCACCATCTGCGATTTATTGATTCAAGAACTCTTGAATTTTCTCAAGATTTTCTTTTTTCATCCTCTCTAACTCTTTTTAATCCAATCACGGCCTAAGCCTATATCTATCTCTCGGGAAAAGAATGCATTCCCTTATATTCTTTAATTTAAGCAAACCCATCAAAAATCTTTCAATTCCATATCCAAACCCGCCGTGAGGTGGCATGCCATATTTAAAGGCTTTTAGGTAATCTTCAAAATTTTTTAAATTCATTCCAAGCTCACTCATTCTTTTAGTGAGTATTTCATAATCATGTATTCTTTGAGCTCCTGATGCAATTTCCATTCCTCTTAGCTCTAGGTCAAAAGCTCTTGCATATTTTCCAGATGGCATTGCATAAAAAGGCTTTGATTCAACAGGAAAATCCTTTATAAAATATATTTCATAACCTAAATTTTTGTATAAAATACTTTCCTCATCTGCTCCTAAATCCTCACCCCATGAAAATTTTATTTCCTTGCTCAGTATTTCAACAACTTCATCGTATTTTACTCTTGGATAAGGAGGAGATGGCATTTCTATCTCTAAATTTAATATCTCTAACTCCTTGCTGTTCTCTTCAACTATTTTATTTATTGAATAATCTGTCATTTCTTCCGCAATCTTCATCACATCTTCTTCACTTTCAATAAATGCCATTTCTATATCAATTGCAGTTGATTCATTTAAGTGGCGGGTTGTATCATGCTCCTCCGCCCTGAAATACCATGCTATTTCAAATACCCTATCCAAACCAGATGCCATTAGCATTTGCTTATACAGCTGAGGGGATTGAACAAGATATGCATCTCTATCAAAATAATTTATTTTGAATACCTCTGTCCCTCCCTCAGAAGAGGATGATGAGATTTTTGGAGTGTGTACTTCTATAAATCCTTTCCTTCTCAAAAATTCAACAGCATTTTTTATAAATGAATTTCTTATCATGAAAACTGCTCTAACATCATCTTTCCTTAAATCTATTATTCTATTATCAAGGCGTGTATCAAAATCAACATTAACCTTATCTACAACACCCATTGGTAAGGGAGTTGAGGAAGGGGCAAGTAATTTAAATTCCTCAATCAAAATTTCCCATCCATTCATTACTTTTTCATTTTTCTTGCAAATTCCACAAGCGGAAATTACGCTTTCTCTATTTAAAGAAACTAATTCTTTAAAAAGCTCCAAATTTTCTTTTTTAATAGCGGTAATTTGAGCTCTTCCAGTTCTATCTCTCAATATAATGAATGCTATTCCCCCGAGATTTCTTATTTCCTCAACCCAGCCAGCAAGACAAACCTTCTTTTCATTCTCTTCTTCTCCTACCTCATTTATATAATGTGTTCGAAGCATAAAGTTATATTATTGCCCATTATATTTTTTCTCATTCATAAAGCAAGCCAGCGATTATAACCGCTATTATTCCTGTAAGAAAAACCATATCAAGAATTGCTGCCCCTCCAATACTTGCAATTCCTGGAGAAGCTACTTCCAAAAATTCCTCAAAATGGAGGAAATCCGCTCCAATGATTGCACCAAATGTTCCACAGGAATAGGCAATGCTTGCGACCCTCCTTTTATTTTTATAGCCAGCAATTAATGAATACAGGCCCGCTGAAACGGGAGGGAGGAGCCAATATGGAAAAGGAGATACAATTCCTTGAGAAGATGGATAGCTAACCATATATGCAATAAATGAAACAATTGCTATGCCTGGCAAACTTCTTAAAAATATTTTTCTTGAGATGATTAAATAGATGCTTATCATCAAGGGCAAAAATGCTCCGCTCAAATTTATCGCTATAATCATCCCCTTATACTGAAATAACGGGATATCTATATTTCTAAAAAGGACGGAGCCAAAAACTATTAAGCTCGCCTCCCACCATTTAAAGCCAACTTCCTCAAAAACATAAGTTAAGATAGAATAAACAAGAAATGAAATTAATGCTAATATCAGGAATATAAAGAGAGATATCATATTTTGATATACTTTTCAAATATTTTAATTAATTCATTTAAATCCCTCTTTTCAACCACAAAATTTGCAAAATTTTTTATCTCATCTGTTGGATTAAAAGCAATCTTTACTCCAGCTCTTCTGAACATATCAATATCATATTTTGTATCTCCTATCACAATTACATTCTCTTTCTCAACCCCTAATTTTTCAATTAGCTTTTCAAGCACTTTTCCTTTTTCCATCAATGGCACATTTAGAATTGCTTTCCAAGGCAAATTTTCTCTATAAATTATTCCATTTGCAAAAACATATTTTATTCCAAAATTGGCAATTCTTTTTGCTAGCGTATCAATTCCTCCAGAGATAATTGCAATTTCTCCAATTTCATTGAGATATTCAATGCATTCCCTGCATCCAGAGGTGAGGTCTATTGAATTGAAAATTTTTTCAATATTCTCTTTTCTTATCCCCTTTTCTCTCCACCTTTCAATATCTCTATTTAAAAATTCTTCATCATCTATCTCCCCCTTTTTATAAGCTTCAACAATATCATCATTTTTTATCCCGTATTTTTTATGAATTACTTTCCATGAACTCCTCTCTTCAATAAATACTCCATCCATGTCAAATACTATAAGCATAATAGTATTTCAGCGAAGATAAAAATATTTTTGGCAAAAATTATTTAATTACCTCCAATTTTTCTTTCATGTATCTTAGACAGCCAATCGTTGCGGTTCTCGGACACGTCGACCATGGAAAAACAACTCTACTTGACTACATAAGAGGTAGTTGCGTAGCAGCCAAGGAGGCGGGAGCAATCACCCAGCATATAGGAGCAACTGAGGTGCCAATAGAAACAGTTAAAGAATTATGCGGTAATTTGCTTAAAGGGAAGGAATTCAAAGTTCCTGGGTTGCTTTTTATAGATACTCCCGGACATTTTGCCTTCACAACTTTAAGGGCGAGGGGCGGGGCGCTCGCGGACCTGGCAATTCTTGTTGTGGATATAAATGAGGGAATTATGGAGCAGACAAAAGAGGGAATTGCGATATTGAAAAAGTATAAGACGCCTTTTGTTGTAGCGGCAAATAAGATAGATTTAATAGATCTATGGAGAAAAGAGGGGGGGATAATATCTCAAAGGCTCGAAAAGCAAAATGAAATAGCAAAAGGAGATTTTGATAAAAAATTTTATAGACTTGTTGAACAGCTTTACAATCTGGGTTTTTCATCTGATAGATATGACAGGATAAGGGATTTTACAAGAAATGTTGCAATTGTTCCAATTTCAGCAAAAACTGGCGAGGGAATAGGTGAATTAATAATGGTTCTGATTGGGTTATCTCAAAAATTTCTTGAAGAAAACCTGATTTGCGAGGAAAGGCCAGCGGAAGGAACAGTTCTTGAAGTTAAAGAAGAAAAAGGACTTGGAACAACCATTGATGTAATAATCTATAATGGTGTTATTAAGGAAGGAGATGAAATAGTAATTGCTGGAAAAAAGGGAGTAATAGTCACATCAGTAAGAGCATTGTTAAAACCTAAACCCCTTGATGAAATAAGGGCTCCTGAGGAAAAATTTAAAAGAATTAAGCTCGCCACCGCAGCATGTGGATTAAAAATAGCTGCTCCAAATCTAGAGGATGTTTTTCCTGGTGCTCCGATAAGAGTTTTGAGCAATTTGGAAGAAGATATAAAGAGGATAAATGAGGAAATGAAAATAAATATTGAAACAACTGAAGAAGGAATTGTATTAAAAGCGGATGCTCTTGGCTCACTCGAAGCACTATCCTTAATTCTTAAAGAAAAAGGCATACCTCTAAGAAAGGCGGATATAGGAGATATATCAAAAAGGGATATTTTTGAGGCAAAGACAAATGAAAAGGAGATAAATAAAGTGGTTATTGGTTTCAATGTGAAAGTTCTTCCTGAAATAGAAGATAATGAAGGAGTTGAAATAATAACAGATAACATAGTCTATCACTTAATTGAAAAGCTTGAAATATGGAGGGAAAAGAAGAAGAAAGAAGAAGAGGAGAAGAAAAGAAAGGAAATAACATATCCTGGGATGATCCTTTTCCTTCCAAATTGCACATTTAGGCTTAGCAAGCCAGCAATTATTGGAGTTAGAGTTCTTGCGGGGGAAATCAGACCAGAGCAACATTTGATAAGAGAAGATGGAAAAAGTGTTGGAAAAATAAAAAGCATTCAAAAAGAAAAAAAGACAATTGATAGAGCAACACAAGGAATGGAAGTTGCAATTTCAATAGATGGGGCAACTGTTGGAAGGCAGATAAAGCCTGAGCAAATACTTTTTGTTGATTTAAGTAATGAAGATATACAAAAATTGCTTGAAGAAGAGCTCACTTTGGATGAAAAAGATGTTCTTGAAAAAGTAATAAAAATAAAGAGAAAGCATGATTGATTTTTTCCCATATAAGCCAAGGAAATTTCAGCTCGAAATTATTTCAAAAATTGAGGAATGCCTCAAAAATAAAAAAAATCTGGTGATGGAGGCGCCCGCTGGGAGCGGAAAAACAATATGCGCTCTGGCACCGTGCATCAGTTTTACGGTTGAGAAGGATATGGGGGTAATTTATATAACGAGGACAAACTCTCAGCAAAAGCAAGCAATAAGCGAAATGAAAAGAATGGGTAAAAAAATCAAGGCGAGTGGATTGCAGGGAAGAACAAATATGTGCTTGCTAATTGAAGATTTTCCTTCATTGAGAAATTGCAGTAATGAAGAGCTTTCAAGAATATGTGCTAGGAGGAAAAAAGGGTGTATGGAAAGGAAGAAAGATGATTTCAACAGGTGCATATTTTTTGAGAATTTTCTTAAGATAAAAGAGGACTTTGGATATATTTTATCATCTGAAGAGATATATTCATATGGAAAAATGCATAATGCCTGTCCTTATGAAATAAACAAGGAGATGGTCAAAAAATCAAGGGTAGTTATAGCTCCCTATATTTACATTTTTGATGAAATACTGAGGGAGAAATTCTTCTCCTTATATCAATATCCACCAGAAAAAACAATATTGATAATAGATGAAGCTCATAATCTACCAGATTTTTGCAGAGAATTGCTTTCAACATCCCTTTCTTATAACTCATTGAAAATGGGAATAAAGGAGGCAGAGGAATATGGTGTTAGAGATAAAAGTATTTTGAGTTTCCTGAATATTATAGATAAAATTTTTGAAGAAATGCGGGAGGAGTTTAAGCTATCAGAGGAAGGAGATGCTTTAATTGGGGATTTTTTTGATAACAGGATTAAGAAATATTTTTCAATTGATGAAATAAAAAGGGTTTCTGAGAGCATGATTGCATATGGGGAGGCAATTGCGGATATAAAAGAAAAAAATAATAGTTTTCCAAGGTCTTTTTTAAGGAGCATAGGTAATTTTATTCTTTACTGGATTAATCTGGATAATAGATGGGTTAAACTGATTGAAGTAGATGATGAAAATTTCAGAATTGTTGCCTATTGCCTTGAGCCATCTATAGCATCTTCAATAATCAATTCATTTTATTCATCAATTCATATGTCAGGCACATTGCAACCGATAGATGAATACATAAATTCTATTGGAATTGAAGCGGAGAAAGCAATTTTTCCCTCCCCTTTCCCAAAGGAAAATAGAAAGATTTTCTATCTTGGAGGGGTATCAACAAAATATTATATGGAAGATGAAATGGTTAAAAAAATAGCTGGTTTGATAGAGGAAATATGCAATAATGTAAATAAAAATACTTTAGTTTTTTTCCCTTCCTATTCAGTAATGAATAGATTCATAAACTCTTTGAATATAAAGAGGAATTTGTATATAGAAGGAAGGAATGAAAGGCAGGAAGAGTTAATGAATAAAATAGAGAATTTTAAGAGATCAGGAGGTGTTTTTTTATCGGTTATTGGAGGAAAAATATCCGAGGGAATTGATTTTCCATCTGAAGAGCTTGAAATTGTTTTAATAGTTGGATTGCCATATCCTCCTCCTTCTGCAAAACAATCCTCATTGCAGGAATACTATGAAAGGAAAAGCCAGAATGGCTGGAAATATGCTTTTGAGGCACCCGCAATAAGAAAGACAATGCAAGCGATAGGCAGACTTATAAGGAACGAAAATGATAGAGGAATTGCAATTATATTGGATGAGAGAGCAACCAGGTTTAAAAAATATGTTGAAATTGAAAAAACAAATGATGCACTTGCAGAAATAAAAAAATTCTTCGGAAAAAGTTAAAAAACCTTTCATGTTTTTTAATGGGCGGGTCACCTAGTGGCAGGGTGGCGGACTGCAGATCCGCATACGCGGGTTCAATTCCCGCCCCGCCCTTCCAAAATATTTATATCTTTCCATAATTTGCAATAGTATGATTGATCCATGGGGTTCGCAGAAATATGAATATGATGAGCTATTTGAGAAATTTGGGATAGAAAAATTCTCGAGTGAGCTATGGAGGGATTTGCCAAATCCTCCTTTTTTCTTTCGCAGAAATATAGTATTTGGACATAGAGGATTTTACAATATAAAGGAGGCAATTAAAAGGCGCATGAAATGGAAAATATTGACTGGATTGATGCCATCTGGTAAAATGCATTTCGGGCATAAAATAGTGATAGATCAGGTTATTTATTATCAATCAATAGGGGCAAATGTTAGCATTGCGGTTGCGGATATAGAAGCATATGCAACAAGAGATATTTCTCCAAAAGAAGGAGAGAAAATTGCAATTGAAGAATATATTTTGAATTATATTGCTCTCGGCTTAAAGCCGTGCAGAATATATTTTCAGTCAAAAAATGAAGAAGTTAAGAGCCTAGCTTACTTATTGGCAAAAAAAGTAAATTTCTCTGAGGTAAATGCAATTTATGGATTCCAAGGTTCAACAAATATGGCACATATTTTTGCACCATTTGTCCAGATTGGAGATATATTGCATGTTCAACTTGATGAATATGGAGGAATATGTCCAACTCTTGTGCCTGTTGGAGTTGATCAGGATCCCCATATAAGGCTTTGTAGAGATACAGCAAACTCACATCGCATTTATAGTATAGTTAAAGAAGAAAGCAGGGTAGGAATATTTATAAAGGGAGATGAAGATGTGAAAAAATTTTTAGATATTGCGGAGAAAATTGTAAAAGATTATGGAGAAGTTATAGAAAGGATTGATGGCTATAAAGCAATATATGCAAAAATTGATGATTTATTTTCTTTTGAATATGAAATTGCTAAAGCGGAAAGAGAAAATGGAGGATATGGATTTATCCCGCCTTCTTCAACATACCATAGATTTATAACTGGTTTAGATGGAAATAAAATGTCAAGCAGTAGGCCAAACTATGCAATATTTCTTACAGACAATTTAGATGATTTGAAAAAGAAAATATGGAATGCAAAAACCGGAGGCGCAATTTCCGCTGAAGAACAAAGAAAATTTGGCGGGAGGCCTGAGGAATGCATAATATATGAAATTTTCAATTATGGAGTTTTGGAAGACGATGATGAAATTTTTAGAATAAAGGAGAGATGCAAAAAAGGAGAAATTTTATGCGGGGAATGCAAAAAATATGCTTATGAACTACTTTCAAAATTTTTAAATGAAATAAAAGAAAAAAGAGAGTGTGCAAGAGATGAAATAAAAGAGTATATCTAAATTTTTTCTATTTCCAAATCAAGAATGCCATTTTTAAAGGTTTTCTTTATTTTTTTATTAATTTTGCACGGGAGATTTATTCTTTTTGTCCATCCATTTTTTAATCTTATTTCAATTGCATCCTTATATGCCTTAACTTTTATATCCTCTTCGCTCGCATCCAGTTCAATTGTAACATAAATTTTTTTATCATCTTCATTTATTTCAATATTCTTTTCTCCAGAAAATTGCTCTATGGCATCCCTAAATACTTCTTCAAATATTTTCTCCATTTCCTTTATTATCTTCCTAAATTCATCTTCTTCATCAACCATTAAATAAAAAGAAAAAGGGATATTAAAATATTTTGGGAAGAGGGTTAGCTTATTTTCTTCTTCTCAGCAAGAAAATCGCTGCAAACATTGCAATTGCAATGCCTATCATTTCAAAGCCTGGTGTCTTTGGCCCAGCTTTCACTTCAACTGTCTTTGTTGCTTTGTAATAGCCATCCTTCTCCGCAACTATTGTTATAGTTCCTTCCTTGTCTGGTGTGAATTTTATCTCACCATTTGCATCTGTTGTAAATGTCTTTCCATCTATTGTTACTTTTGCATTTGCAACTGGTTTTCCACCTCTTGTTGTAACTGTTATCCTTGCTTCCTTTCCTTTTTCAAGCTCAGGAGCAATTATCTTCAATCCAATTGCCACATCTATGCTTCCTGCATCATCGTCCTCTACAACTATCTGTATCTTTCCTGTTTCGAGTGGAACAATTCCAAACAGTAACTTTCCATTTGAATCTGTTTCTCCAACATCTATTGCTCCCATTGGAGTGATTATTCTAACATTTAATCCTTTTAATCCCGCATTTGTTAATGGGTGTTTGACAAGAATTGTTATCAGATTTTCCTCTGCAAGGAATGCAACTTTTTCTGCGGGTTCAATTATTTCAACTGTTGGAGTTGTTATTCTAAGCATTCCATTCGCCTCCGCAAATTCGCTTCCATCAGCGGATGGTTTAAATTCGAAGGTTATGTTGCCTATTGCAGTTGCATTTACTTCGCTGACATTTCCTATTCCATTTGTTATTGTTATTTCAATTGTATCATTTACCCATGTAACATTTTGGGCATTAATTCCTTTTATGCGCAGTGTTCCATTGAATGCCTTTTCTTCCCATGTAACGCTGAATGATACTGTTACATTTTTATCTACATTCTTTACAAGCAAGCTCGGGCTTGCGGTAACTGTTGCTTTTGTTACTTCAAAGCTTGGCTCATTTTCCATGTTATCATGCTTTTTGTCAGCAGTTCTTACATATAGATAATATTTCCCAGCTTCTTCTATATGATATTTGAATGTTGAATTTGCACTGCTTGTTGTATGCACTGGAGAAGGCAATGTAAATGTGCCTTCATGCAGTTTTTGCAATTCTGTTTCATTTAATATAAAGAATTCAAAGTTATCTGAATAAGCTTGTCCTCCTTTTGTTATATTAACTGTAAATTCAGTATTTTCTCCCGCAAGAACTTTTGATGGGGTAATTGTTACATTTAGGTCATGTGCAGCTCTTGATTCAATTCTTGCATATGCATATTGGGTTCCTACTCCAACTATATAATCTACAACAACTATTATATTCTTTCCAGCATGTTTTGAAGTAATTGTGAAATTGTATTTTCCATTCAAGCCTTTTCCAGGTGAGCCATCTCCTGATATTGTTGCATTTTCAACAGCGTCACCCAAAAAATAGAGATTTTCTTCATAATACATACTTACATTTGCATTTGCAATTGGATTTCCATATCTATCTTTTACCTCTACTTCAATATTTGTTGGTGTATCAACCACTATTGCTTTTGGTGTAACTGTTACAACTCCTCCATCACTTATATTTATTGTTTCTTTTGCGGTTCCTTTTTCAGGCCATGTAACATTTATGTAAATGATTCCGTTTCCTTTTGTTGGGAATACGTAAATTTCCCATGTTCCATTTCCTAAATGATTATATGCATTTTCTGGTGGAGAATAAATTACATCTCCTTCTATTTTAATTCTATCTGTCACATTTTCATTATTTGCTCCTATATTTAATGCATCTGGAGTGCCATATGTTGTCATATTGCTTCCAAATATCTGAATTCTTAAAAGCTGTTTATTTGCAGCAGGTGCCAAAACATTCATTATTTTATCCAATGGCTGTAAAACCTTTATATTTACCGCTGGCGCTGAAGGGATGCTGAAATCTTTCTCGCCAACATATTCCCAATTTCCATCTCCAGTTACATCAACATCAACTTTGAGTATATAATTTCCCGCCTCCCACATCAGTGATGTTAGATTTAGGAATTTTCCATCTATATTAAAAACAATATTTGTTTGATTGCTTGTTCCTGTATTATTTCTCCATGCATACAACTCTCCACCTTTATAAACGGATATGTTATAATTGTTCCCTGGCAATAATTGCAAACCATCTTCTGGATATGTTATTTCAAAGCTTACTTTTCCTATATCAAATCCACCTATTGCATTATTAACTAATAAACTTATATTTGGTGCAACTGTTTTAACATTTACAATATCATAACCAAATGCATCTGGATATTGCTCATCTCCAATATATGCAGTAACATTATATTTACCCGCTCCTTTCTGCCCTATATTTCTATCAATGAATGAAAACCTTCCATCGCTTGTAACATTTTGAGTTTCATTGCTTCCATCTGGATAAATTAATTTAATTTTTGCCTGCGTCGCTGGCTGGCCAGCCATTGTGACTGTTCCTTCAATGTTTATGTAGCATCCTGGTTTGCCAACTTTTATATAATTCACTTCATCAGGAGTGGCATTTACAACAAGTTCAACTGGCTTAACATCTATTGCAAATGCATTTGCCTTGTTATCATTTACCTTGTCAACTATCCACCATTTTCCACTTATATTGAGTAATACGTTTGACCATCTTACATAGCCCGGTCCCTGTGCAGTAAATCTTGGCTCTGTTTCACGTGGAGCATATAAATAGACTGTTCCTTCTGCATTATTTATTTCAATTGTCTTTGTTTCATTCCAATTTGCAGTTGTTGGAGTAACTTGCAGTGTGGTCAAATTTGCAATTGGAATATAATCGGTATTAACATCTTCTTCATTCCCTTCATTGTCTATGCTGTAATATTCTATTTTATGCTTCCCTGGTGTGCTCAATGTAAATGGTGCGGTATAAGTTATCCAATTTCCTTCATTTATTCTATAATATGTTGCATTTACCCCGCTCTCGTCATCTTGTGCAGTAAGTGTTACTGTTACATTTGTTACATACCATCCCCAGACTGGCAATTGTGGCTCAACAGATATTGTTGTCACTGGTGGAGTGGTATCTTGTGCCAAGACTGGCAAAGCGCTCGCTAATATTGCAACTACCACAACCAAACTTCCTATTTTTCTAATATTTCTTCTATTCATTTTCATTCCCCCTTCGATTTTCTTTCTAAAATGCTTTTCCTTTTTTAACTTTTTCTCTTTTTCCATTTTAAACAAGTAGAATTCAATTCCTTTTTATAAAGATTTTGCTTTTTACAATACTCTGGCTAACACAAAAAGCTTATATTTAGATTTGTTTTAACATTTTGTTAGCAAAATGATAATATGAGTAAGCCAATTGGAGTAAGAGTTGATGAAAAGCAGGAAGAGGTATGGCTTAAATTCAAGGAGTTTGTAGAAGGAAAATACGGAAAAAAACATACTGTTTTAGGAAATGAGCTTGTAAAGGCTTTACAGCTATATTTAGAGTTATATGAGAAAATAAATTATAAGAAAGAGCCACAAACACATCTTATAAGGGAGAGGAGAGGAGATATAGAGCTCATGCCTCTTAGAGAAATATCTTATGATTTGCTAAATACATTGATAGCATGTCGTGGATACTTAGAGCATATAGAAGATGAACTGGAAAATATTCCAGATAGCGCCAGGGAAAAAATAGATAAGATAAGGCAATCCCTTTTCAAAATGCAAAAAATTATTCAAGATAGAATAGAGACAATTAAATGAAGAAAATAGGTTTTATAATAAATCCAATTGCTGGAATGGGAGGGAAAGTAGGATTGAAGGGCACAGATGGAAAACTTGAAGAGGCAATCAGAAGAGGGGCAAAACCTGTCGCAATAGAAAGAGCTCTCGAATTTTTATCAAGCACAAAAAAAGATTATGAATTTATCACATGCTCATCTGAAATGGGGGAAAATGCTCTCTTAAGGGGTCAAAAAAAATTCAAAGTTGTTTATGAAGCAGGGGAAAAAACAACCGCGGAAGACACAAAAAGAGGAGCAAAAATAATCTCCAAGGAGGCAGAGATAATAGTTTTTGTGGGTGGAGACGGCACCGCAAGGGATATTTTTGAGGCTATCGACGCCAAATTGCCGATACTTGGGGTGCCATCAGGAGTGAAGATGTATTCGGGTGTGTTTGCAATGACTCCAGGTGATGCGGGTAAGATAGTTGATGAAATTGATGAGCTGGGGTTTGAGGAGAGGGAAATATTTGATATAGATGAAGATGTGCTCAAGGAAGATAAGATAATAACAAGAATAGTGGGTTATGCAATTGTTCCTCGCCATGAAAAAGTTCAATGCGGTAAAGAAGTTTATTATGGAAATGGAAAAGAGGAGATTGCTTCTTGGTTTATTGAAGAAATGGAAAGAGATGTTTTATATATAATAGGAGGAGGATCCACAACTTGGGAAATAAAAAAGAGGATTGGAGGAGGATCTTTTCTTGGCATAGATTTAGCAAAA
Source organism: Thermoplasmatales archaeon (assembly GCA_014361195.1). Classification (NCBI taxonomy): domain Archaea; kingdom Methanobacteriati; phylum Thermoplasmatota; class Thermoplasmata; order Thermoplasmatales; species Thermoplasmatales archaeon. The sequence continues at coordinate 86,589 of JACIWA010000003.1, forward strand.
AATGGAAAAATTATTTTTAAAGATGCGAGTGAAGAGGATATAAAAAAATTTTTGAAAGGGAAGGCAAAAATTGTTGTATCTCCTATGGGGGGACAGGGATTTATTTTTGGAAGGGGTAATCAGCCAATAAGTGCGGAAATAATAAGAAATGTGGGCAAGGAAAATATAATAGTTGTTTCAACAAAAGAAAAATTGGATAGAATAGATTCCTTAAAAGTGGATACTGGAAGCGAGGAGGTAAATGAAATTCTTCATGGCTTCATCTCAGTTTATACAGGATATAAGGAAAGAAAAATAATGAAGGTGGTATAATGTTAATAGCAGAAAGAGATAAAATAATTGAAATTTTAAAAAATGCAAGGAACATTGCAATAGTCGGGATATCAAAAGATGAGGGAAGAGCAAGTTATCAAATTGCAAAAAAACTTGGCAAATATAATCTATTTTTTGTGAACCCAAAATATGCAAATGAAGAAATTCTTGGAAGAAAAGTTTATTCTTCCCTTAAAGAGATAAAAGATAAAATAGACATAGTAGATGTTTTCAGAAATAAACTATATGCGGAAGAAGTAATAAAAGAGGCAATTGAGGCAAGGGCAAAAGTTGTGTGGTTTCAACCCGGCTCCGAAAATTTGGAGATAATAGAAAAATACAGGGATGAGATAGATATTATATTCAATGCGTGTATTGGAGTTATAAACGGTTTTATATAATAAAAGATTTACTATCATGCAAGCATTCTCGCTCCTTAATTCATTTCCCGAGCAAATAAAGGATGCATTGAAAATAGCAAGCTCTTATAATTTCTCATTTTCTGCTGATAAAATAATTTTTTGTGGGATGGGTGGCTCAGGAATAAGCGGGGAGATATTAAAAAATTTCTCAAATGTCCCTTTTATTGCTGTTAAAGATTATAATCTCCCATATTTTGCAGACTCTTCTACTCTTTTAATTGCAATGAGTTACAGTGGAAATACATCGGAAGTAATTTCATGCTATAAAGAAGCAAAGAAGAAAGGTTGTAAAATTCTTGCGGTAACATCAGGTGGCATACTTTCAAAAGAGAAAAATTCAATAATTTTGCCCGCAGGCATGCCCCCAAGATTTGCAATTGCATATCTTCTTTTTACACTTGCATTAACTCTTGAAAATAACGGGCTTATCAAAAAGCAAGATTACGAAGAAATAATAACAGTTACTGAAATTATCAGAGATAGAATGAAAGAGAAGGGCAATATTGCGGAAGAAATTGCAAAAAAAATAAAAGGAATTCCATTGATATATGGATATGCGGAAATGGCGAGCATAGCAAAAAGATGGAGGCAACAATTAAATGAAAATGCAAAAATGCTTGCATTTGATTTTCAAGTAAGCGAATGCAATCATAATGAAATCGAGGCTTGGGAAAGAGATTTAAAAAATTTAACATGCATTTTTTTAAGAGGAAATGAAAATGAGGAAGTTAAAAAAAGATTTGATTTCATGAAAAGAAAATATGGAGAAAAAGCAATAATTATTGAATATTTTGCGGAAGGTAAAAGTTTGTTTGCAAAAATGATATCTTCTCTTTATATAGGCGATTATGTGAGCTTATATAAAGCAAATTTGGATGGTTTTGATCCAATAGAAACAAAATTGATAAAAGAGTTGAAGAAAGAGCTGGCAAGCAAAACTCCGCAAAAATAATAAATTGCATTTCTATATACTTTGGGGATAAAAATGGAAGAAATGTACGATGTTATAGTTGTTGGAGGTGGGCCTGCTGGTTTGACAACTGCTATCATGTGTGCAAGCAGGATGCTTAAAACGCTTGTGCTTGAAAGTGGGAAATGGGGTGGATTGCCCGCTACTCTATACCCGAGTAAAGTGATACCAAATTATCCAGGATTTCCGGAAGGTATAACCGGAATTGAACTTGTGAGGAAATGGATAAAGCAAGCAAGGGAGAGCAAATATATTACAATGGTCAGGGAAAGAGTTATTAAAATAGAGAAAGGAGGTGTTGTTAAAACAGAGGAAAATGAATATCATGGAAAGACAATTGTTATAGCAACTGGAACACGCCCGCAGGAGCTTGGCATAGAAGGAGAGAGTAAATTCAATAAAGGAGACAAAGGGGTTTATTACTATGTTACCCATAGAGAGGATTTCATAGGGAGTAAAGTTCTTGTTGTGGGAGGGGGAGATACTGCGGTTGATGCATCACTTGATTTAGTTGACCTTGCTGAAGAAATAACAATAATTCACAGGAGAGATAGATTCAGGGCTTTAGATGAAAATGTGAAGAAGATGGAGGAAAGCAAGATAAATATAATGCTAAATACAGAGCTTGAAGAAATAAGAGGAAAGGATAAAGTTGAGGAAGCCATTCTTTTCAACAACAAAACAGGAGAAAGAAAGACATTGAAAGTAGATAAAATAGTTCTTGCGGTTGGTCTAAAACCAAATACAGAAATGTTTGAAGAACTTGGAATAAAAACAGATGAAAAAGGATATATAATAACCGATCACATGCAGCGCACAAATGTTGAAGGAGTTTTTGCGGTGGGAGATATCGTGAGGGGGGCATTCCGCCTTCTCATTGTTGGCGCAGCCCACGGAGCAATAGCATCCCAAAAGATATATGAATATGTAAGGAAGCCATATTGGGCGGGAGAAATCAGCTGAACATCCTTCTAATCCTCTTATAATAAGGTAATTCAGAGTACTTGAAATCTATCTTGAAATCTACCCCAATATCTGCGTCGCAAATTTCTATTCCTTTTTCCAAAATTCTCTCTTTCAATTCTTCAAAATATTTATTTTTTTCAAAATTTAAAAAGCATATTTTCTTCAATTTTTCTGCATTAAAATCCATGATTATTCCCAAATCAAGTATATCCTCAACTTCAAAAGGAGTAAAAAATTCGTGATTGAATTTTATTTCTGGGTCAATTTCTATTGATTTTGCAAATATTTCAATTTCTTTCTCTTTTTCTTCATAATCAATAGCATTTTTAATGCATTCATTTCCACATATTCCGCAACCCAGACAAGCTCTGCATGCCAAGCATCTATTTGCTTCACTAACAGCGGTTTTTTTATCAAAACCTTTCTCAACTTCCTTAAATGTGCTTATCCTTTCATCAATGCTTATCTCCTCAATATTTTTTCTCTTTTCTTTTCCAAAAATTGATAAAACAACATTTCTTTTCATGATATCAACGTCTTCATAACTTGCTATCATTCTATTTATATCTCTTTCAACAGGATCAAAATCTATTTTTTTGCCATGTAAATAGGCATCTATTGCCTTTGCAACTCTTCTTCCCCATGCAACCGCTTCTATTACTATAGATGGGCCACTCACCGCATCTCCTCCCGCAAAAACTCCCGGCAGAGATGTTGTTCCAGTATTTTCATCAACATAAATCAATCCATCCTTCTTTATTTCATCTGGCAGAAATGATAGATCAGGTTGCTGACCAATTGCAGAAATAACAACATCCGCCTCAATGAAAAACTCACTGCCTTTCTTTGGAACAGGTTTTCTTCTCCCACTTTCATCTGGCTCTCCTAGCTCCATCTTCACACATTCAATTTTCTCAACGCTTTCTTTTCCAACAATTTTTAAAGGAGCGGTTAGGAAAAGAAAATTCACTCCCTCTTCTTCTGCATATCTTATTTCTTCCTCGCGAGCGGGCATTTCCTGCCTGCTCCTTCTATATAAAATTGTCACATCGCATCCAAATCTTATTGCACACCTTGCAGCATCTATTGCAACATCTCCTCCACCTATAACAACAACTTTCTTCCCTGAAATAATTGCCCTTACATTTTCTGGATATATATTTACTTCTCTTAAGAAATCAACTCCAGGTATAACTCCTTTTAAATTTTCCCCTTCTATACCCATCTTTCTGCTCTTATGAGCTCCTACTCCAATAAATATTGCATCAAAATTCTTCCTGATCTCTTCAAAAGATATATCCTTTCCTATCCTACAATTCAACTGTATCTCAACACCCATTTCAAGAATTGCATTTATTTCTCTATTCAGCACATCTTTTGGAAGCCTATAGGGAGGAATGCCAACCGCGAGCATTCCCCCTGCAACAGGTAGTGCTTCAAAAATTTTAACTTTATACCCCATTCTTGCAAGTTCATATGCAACAGTTAAACCCGCTGGGCCTGAGCCAATTACCGCAATCTTATATTTACTATTTTCATTTACTGGCATTTTTCCGAGATCAATTTTTCCCTTATTTTCCCACTCCCAATCCGCAACAAATCTCTTCAATAACCTTATTGAAATTGCCCCATCAATTCCATTTCTCCTGCAAATTTCCTCACAGGGATGAGGACACACCCTTCCAAGCACACCTGGCAAAGGAAGGCGCTCTCTTATTAAATTTATTGCCCCTTCAAAATCTCCTTCCGCAATTCTCGCCACATATCCTCGAACATCAACATGTGCAGGGCAATTAGTTTGGCAGAAAGGGCTCTCCTTCTCAAGGAAAAATGTGCTTGGTGCGCCATTTCTTCCATAAATTGCTTTCCTTGAAAAAATAGTTTGCTCCCTATCAACTGTCCTTACAGGGCATATTTCATAGCATATATTGCAGTTGTTGCAGTTTTCATTAACTCTTGTAGGATATTTTATTATTTTTACAACCCCATCCCTTATGCTTTTTACAATTGAATTGTTTGCAATAAATATTTTTCCTTCCTTTACTAAGGCCAGAAACTCGTCATATTTGCAATCATCGTTTAAAGAGGAGAGGTGCTTCCTTATGGTATATTTATTTATTGATGGATATTTCTCAACAATAACAACATTTTCTCCATTTTTTGATAATTCAATCGCCTTGTTTATGCCATATGCTCCTCCTCCTATTATCACATGTGCCTTCTTCAATTCGCTTATATCTTTTGTTTCGCTTATATCTAATGAAAAATCTTTTTCCTCTTTTTTTATTTCATTTTCTAATAAAAATACATATTTTCCATTTTCCTCTCTGAAAGATAATTCCCCATTTTTTATCATATCAAGCAAATATAAATATAGAATTTTTTTATCAATAAACTTCGATATTTCATCAAATCCTTTTCCTTCATTGATTAAAAATTTTATTGTTTCTATATTCATCTCATCTCTTAAAATTTCATCGCCTATTCTGTCAAACTCATAATTTGTATAAATTTCATCATATTTATTTCCAAGGAATGTGAGCATTCTGTGCTTTCCCGCAATAATTCTTGCTCTTGGTTTAATTGAAACATTGTATGCAACTTTAAGAAGGGTATCATCTTTCAACTCCTCTTTCAATGGCCCGAGCTTTTCAATTTCTCTTGAAAATTCATCAACAATCCTTGCAAATTTTTCTCCCTCAGAAGCAGAAATCCATTCCAGCCTTAAGCGAGATGGATTAACCCCCGCAAATTTAAGTAGCTTTTTTGCAACATAAATCTTCCCTATTGTATAATAATTTCCAGTGACATAATGGCAGTCTCCAAGATGACAACCTCCAACAAGAACACCATCAACACCTTTTAGAAATGCTTTAATAATGAAAAATGGCTCAACCCTGGTTGAGCACATAACGCGAACAACTCTTATTGTAGGAGGATATTGATATCTGCTCACTCCCGCCAGATCCGCGCCCGCATAACTGCACCAGTTGCAGAGTAGGCCAAGTATTTTCAATCTATCACCTCTATTTCCGCAACTATTTGCTCATCTCTGAAATGCTTCATATCAATTGCTTTATGTATGCAGGATGAAGAGCATGCCCCGCATCCCTTACAAGCAGCGGGTATATTTTCAGCAACTTTCTTACCATTTTTTTCAACAATTATCATTGCTCCATATGGACAAACTTCAACACACATTCCACAGCCCATGCATTTATTTTCATCAATATATGGCGTATATGGCTCAACTTTCACAAAACCATTTAACATAGGAATGGATGCCCTTCCAGCAGCTGCAAGAGCTTGAATTTTTGCTTCCTCAATTGTTGCGGGCGCCCTGCAGGAACCACACATGTAAATTCCATCTGTTGCAAAATCAACAGGGCGCAACTTTACATGGGCCTCAAAGAAAAAGCCATCTAAACCAAGAGGAACTTTTAGCATTTGGGATATTTTTTTAGCGTCTTCGCTTTCTACAAGAGGAGTGGAAAGAATAACCAGATCCGCAGGCAATTCAATTTTTCTCCTGAGCCCTGGATGATACAATCCAACAAATATTTTGCCATCTTTTCTTTCAATTGATGAAACTGTTGGAATGCTATCACTAACTCTTATGAACCTAACACCTTCTTCTCTTGCCTTCCTCACATATTCTTCATATTTTACTCCATAACTCTGCAAACCCTTATGAATTATATATACATTTGAATCAGGAATCATTTTCTTAATTATCCTTGCATTTTTCACCGAGTTCATACAGCATATCCTTGAGCAATACCTTACTCTTTCCCCTCTCCCTCCAACACATTGTATAAAAACAAAATCATTTCCTTTTAATTTATTCTCCTTAAGCATTTTTTCAAGCTCAATCTGGGTTATTATATTTTCATATTCCTGATAATTATACATATATGTTGGCTGATATGGCTTTGCTCCAATTGCAACAATTATTGTTCCTACCTTTATTTCCTTATTTATTTTCCCTCTTATTAGCACGTTGAAATTTCCTATATAGCCATCAATTTTTTCAACCTTGCTTGATAAATATATATTTATGTTCCTGTACTTTTTAACTTCCTCAACAGCATCTTTTAGCACTTTGCTCGCTTCTTCATCTTCTGGATATACCTTATATATATAATTCAATATTCCCCCGAGTCTATCCTCTTTTTCAACTAAATGCACCTCAATTCCCTGCTTTGCAAGGGCAACAGCAGAAGTTAATCCAGAAATGCCTCCCCCTATAATAAGGCAGGATTTTTCAACAGGTATTTTTATTTCTTCTAATGGCTCTAATAAGCGGGCTTTTGCAACTCCCATTCTTATTAAATCCTTTGCTTTTTCTGTTGCCTTCTCCCTTTCCTTTTGATGAACCCATGAGCATTGGTCGCGAATATTAACAAATTCAAATAAAAATTTATTCAACCCAGCCATCTCACAAGCTTTTCTGAAAAGTGGCTCATGCGTTCTTGGCGTGCAGGATGCAACAACAACCCTGTCAAGCTTATATTCCTTTATTGCATTAATTATTTCCTGCAGACCTGCATTGGAGCATGTGTACATATTTTCCTTTACATAAACCACGTCTGGCAAGCTCTTTGCATACTCACACACCACTGGTACATCTAAAAAGCCCGCTATATTTGTACCGCAATCACAAACAAAAACCCCTATTCTAGGCATTGCACCACTCCCCCGCCCTGCATGCGGCAGCGCTTGCCTGATAAACACTTTCTGTTATATCTTTAGGGGCACAGCAACAACCTGCTGCATATATTCCTTTCCTTGTTGTTTCAACACCATTTGTTTTAATGAACCCATGTTCATCAAGCTCTATTCCAAGGATTTTTGAAATTTCTGAATTGGTATCTGATGGCATTATAGGGGTTGCAAGAATAACCATTTCTACTTCAAGCTCTTTCACCTTCCCCTCATTTTCATCTTCATAATATATTATCAAATTTTTAGTATTTTTATCCTCAATTATTTCTCCTGGACGAGCATGTATATATGTAATTTTATAATCCTTCTCCCCTCTTTTGCTATACTCATAAAATCTTTTGCTAAAGATTCTTAAATCTGAATAAAATATGAAGGACTCAATATCATTATAATGCTCATTTGCTAGCATTGCACTTTTTATAGATACCATACAGCAAACAGAAGAGCACCATCTGCATCTTCTAACATCTCTTGAGCCTACACATTGAATAAATGCAATCTTTTTAGGTCTTCTTCCATCAGGAGCACATTTCAAATGTCCATGAGTTGGACCAGATGCGTTTATAAGCCTTTCATATTCAATCCAAGTATGAACATTTGCAAATTTTCCATAGCCATATTCTTTTATATCATATGGCTCATATGCTTTTAAACCCGTAGCAACAATTATTGAAGCAACTTCAATTTCAATTGTTTTATCTTCCTGACTATAATCTATTGCTTTTGCCTTGCATATTTTCTGACATAGCCCGCACCTATTCTTAGTTAATTTCAGGCAATATCTCTTATCAATTGTTGCTTTCCTTGGAACCGCTTGAGGAAATGGAAGAAAAATTGCCTTTCTTTTATCGATATAGTTATTATATTCATTTGGCACTTCTGTAGGACATTTTTCCATGCAATCACCGCATCCAGTGCATTTGCTAGCATCAACATATTTTGCCCTCCTCTTCACTTTAACCTTAAAATTTCCCGCATTTCCATTAAGCCCAACAACTTCAGAATATTCAAGTATCTCTATATTTGGATGAGATGCACATTCATTCATTTTAGGAGCAAGAATGCATATACTGCAGTCATTTGTTGACATTGTCTTATCTAACAAAGCCATCCTCCCACCGATGCTGGGCTCCTTTTCAACTAAATAAACATGTATACCTCTATCCGCTAAATCAAGCGCCGCCTGAATGCCCGCAACCCCTCCGCCAATAACAAGCACGCTTTTCATATTGCTTCTCCAATTGCTTCAACAAAATCCTTTACTTCGAGCTCATAATTTTCATGACTCATGGTACATAGGAAATGAATTTTGCATTTGGGACAGGTTGTTATTAGCATTTTTGATTGCTGTTCCGCTTCTAAAAGCCTTTCTTTCCTTATTTGCTCCGCCTTCCAATCACAGGCCATCCATGCGGAAGTGGAACAACAAATTGCTTTCTCTTTTGAATGGGACATTTCTTTTATTTCATATCCCGCATTCCTTAATGCTTCTCTTGGCTCTTCATAAATTCCTAGATGGCGACCTAATCTACAGGAATCATGGAATGTGCACTCTTTATTTAAATTTCCCTCAATTTTGCTATTTTTAAGGAATTCAGAAATATGCATCATTTCAATGCCAGCTTTGTAATCATATTTAAAAGTTCTATAGCATTCAGGGCAGGAGAATATTATTTTTTCAAAATTTTTTATTTTTTCCATGTTCTTTTTCTTCATCTTTTCAAAAATCTCATTATTTCCATTCCATAATGCGTCATGCCCACAGCATGAAAATAAAACAGCGGGAGCAATGTCAAAATAATTCAAAATTTTTATTGTGTTTTCTGCAATTGAAATTCCACTGAATCCGATATTTTCAAAAAATACATCATACAATGGCAGACAGCCAGCAAAATAAAGAATTTTTGATTTTTCATCTATTTCTACATTTTTTATGCTAAAATTTAAATCATTTTTTTCAAATAGAATGGGCAATTTTCCAAAAATATTTTCATGAGCTGGAATTCCAAAATTTTTATTTTCCATTGCAATCTCTCTCACTTTTCTTATAAAAGATAAAAAATCAACACCAGATGGACATATTTCCTCACAAATTCCACATGTCAAACATTTCCATATATCATTTGAATAAACCAATTCATCTTCTATACCTATAAGAGATCTTTCAACAATGCTTGCAGGAGAGAATTTGCCATAAACTCTTGTAACAGGGCATGCGGAGCTACATTTCCTGCATTCAACACAATAGTATGCCTTACTCTCATTTACTATCTCTTTAATCATTTTTAACACCAAATAAATGGATAATTTTTGAAAATTTTTTGAATTTTTCACTATCTGAAATCTTATCAGAAAAAATGCATTTCCTAACCTCTATTTTTTTCCCCTCATATAACTTTTCAATTGCAATTCCGATATCAAATCTTCTCTCGCAAAAAATTACTGAATTTTCCTTCTCAATAAATTCATACAAGCATTTTTCACATTCAAATTCATTTACTTCAATTTTTTCAGATAAATAAAAAAATGATTCATCTTGTATGTGATATATGGCGGAAGATGGACATGAAGCAACACATACACCACAACCCTTGCATGAAATATCATTAACCGAGACAATTTTTTTCTCTTTATCATATGAGAAGCAATCGCATATTGATAAACATATTCTGCATTTTGAGCATTTTTCTTGATCTATTGAGACTGGAAATTGTTTATAAAGGAGCATCGCTGAAATAATTCGCATCTCTTATTTATTATTTACTTTGACATTAAATAGCATGCTTATATTTAGCATACTCAAAAACTGGCCCATCAATACATGAATAATAACTTCCAACAATACAATGCCCACATTTACCTATTCCACATTTCATTCTTCTCTCAACCGATAGATAGATTTTTTCTTCATTTGCTCCCCTTTTTATAGCTCTTTCTATAACTGGTTTAAACATTGCGGGAGGGCCACATATCAGAATATATTCATTTCCATCAAAGACTATTTCATCCAATAGCTCAGTCACAAACCCTCTTCTTGCTCCTTCTTTTTCAAAAATTTCATATACTTCAGCATGTCTCTTCCATTCCTCAATTTCTTCCTGAAATAGCATATCTCGCCTGCTTCTTGCCCCAAAAAGAATTCTCAACTGATTATAAATTTTTGAATGAATTGCTTCCTTTATAAAACTTCTTAAAGGTAATATACCGAGGCCTCCAATTATTGCAACAATATCTTTTCCTTTCAATTTTTCCATCGGAAAACCATTTCCAAAAGGTCCTCTATAAAAGATATATTCAATTTTATCTAAATTGTAAAGAAAGGAGGTTGCTCTTCCAACATTTCTTACACAAATTTCAAAAAAATTTTTTTCATATGGAGGAGAACATATTGAGATGGGAAATTCTCCAATTCCAGCAAGAGATATTTCAACAAATTGCCCAGGAATAAAATTAAAATTTTCCGCTTCAATCCTTAAAAATTTTTTATCATCTATCTTCTTATTTTCTATTACCCTCCCTTTTACTGGCATGAATGGGTTCATTGGTGTAATATTTGCGGATATATTTATTTTTTAACAGCGGATTTAATGGCTGGCTCTCCTCCCGCATGCCAGCTTCTCCTCGGTCTTATTTTTACTAAATGACTTACTTCTGTTATATCATCAACTATTAATGCAACCCCTTTTTCACTCCCCATTTTCTTAATTGCCTCTCCTATACTCTCCCTCATATAAGTGGGTCTCACATTATTCATCGCATCAATATCCTCTTGTGAGGTCAAACGATGGCAAATTATTATATCCGCATGAGAAAGCACTTCCGCGTCCATTGAACTAACTCTTTGTGTAGCCAGAATTAAGCTAAGGCCCGGCTGGCGCCCCTGGCGGAGCCATTTCCTGATGAAAACATCTTTTGTTATCTTATCTTCTTTTGGCAGAAAAATGTGAGCTTCATCTATTGCAAGCCATATGAAAGGCAGATTTTGCTGGGTTTGAGAAATTCCCATTTCTCTTTCCTCATCTCTTTTTCTTTCAATAATCCTTTCATAAAAAATAATTTCTCCTAAGATGCTTAAAATTACTTCCTTTATGCTCTCATCATAAGCGCTTAGATCAATTATAGATATTTTTCCTTTTTTGGCTATATCCGCCAGATTTATTCCTTCTTTACCAAATATTTTCAAATTTTTTGCCATGATAAAAAAATTTATGCAGGCCAACTTAGTTTCTTTGCTTATCTCATCATCATTCCTTATTTTCTCTATTACATCATCTATACTATATTTCCCCTCCATATCACCTATTGCTCTTGATATCGCAACTCCTTCCGCAGAAAGAGAGGATATTCCAAAGAGCCTGCACCAGTGAAATGGCTTAAGGAAGGATGTAGCTATTAAAATTTCTTTTGCATCTATTCCAAATCTCCTGTAATAATTCACCAGCTCAGGAGATGAAAATATTTCAATTTCCACCCCGCTCGCCTCAATTCCCCATCTCTCCAATTTTTCCTCCTCCTTCCTGTTCGGGAAAATACTGGACCAAAATATTCCTAATGTGTCCGCAACAATAAAGGAAATATTTTTCCTTATTTCTTCATCAAGAGAATAAAATTCCTCAAGGAGAACTCCTATAGTATATGATTTTCCATACCCTCTTTTCCCGCATAAAAAAATCACATGTGGCTTTGAAATGTCCAAATACACGGGCGCCCCGAGCGAGCCATCCAGCGCATAATATCTCCCAATATTCAAAACCGCTTTTTCATTTCCTTCTTTAGCCCCCAGGATATATTTTCTATCCATAAAATATATATTTAAACAATAAATTAATTTTTTGAATGAATTATAGGATAATTAAGGAAGGGGGACTTAACTTAATTGAAATAGATTGCTATTCATGTAATTATTCCTCCTCTCTTTTGGATGAAAACTGTAGGAGAGAATTGATTGAAATAATTGGAAGGGAAGGAAAAATCGATAGAATAAAATTAAATCATTATTTTGTGAAGATAATAGAAGGAGAGGCTCTGGAAAATCTTTTTGAGATTTCAAAATTCAAGGAAGAATTGTCCTCTCTTAGAGCAAATGATTGCAATGATTGTATTTTTAGCAAAGAAATAAAGGGTATATTGGAATTGGCTGATAAAGATCAGATAAAATCTTTTTTTAGTCTCTCAAATCTATTTTATAAACTTAAGAAACCTTTTATTTTCAGAAAAGAAGAATGCGAGGAATGTAGGAGTGAAAATTTAAGGAAGATGGAGAATATAATAAGAAAATTTGAGAAATTGAGGCATATCTCTTATGAAGATATAAGAATTTATCTAAGGCCAATATTTTTTGATACATCAATTGAATATACTCCTCCAAATGATGCAATTTTTATTAAAAGTTATGAAATAAAAAGAGAAAGAGGTTCAATAAAAGTTTCTCTGTATGAATTAAAAAGAAGAGCGGAGAAATTATATTTTATCATACCTCCAGAGTATAATATAAATCTGGAGGAACTTAAAATACTTATTAAAGCAAAGGAAAAGCTTGCAAAACACAGACCACCAGATACTTCATTCATGGATCCTGAAAGGACGAGGGAATATTTTTACAGGTTTGGAAAGGAAAAGATAATAGAGATAGCAAAAAATATAAATTATAAGATCAGTAGCGAAAAAATAGATTTTTTGGCGGATATATTTGCAAAATACACATCTGGGTTTGGAATACTTGAAGATTTACTGGCGGATAAAAAAATACAGGATATTTATATAAATGCTCCAGTGAGTTACAATCCCCTGCACATAGTACTTGAGGGAGAAGAATATGTAACAAATATCTATTTTTCGGAGAATGATATCGAAGCACTTTCATCGCGCCTTAGAAGCCTTAGCGGAAGAGGTTTTTCTGAGGCAATTCCAGTGATGGATGTTGGGCTCCCTGAATATGACTCACGTATAACCGCAATTTCTCCTCCAATAACTCCAAAAGGAATAGCATTTGCAATAAGGAGACATTCAAGCGAGCTATGGACTCTCCCAAAATTTATTTCATGCAAGATGCTCTCTCCTTTAGCTGCGGGCATGCTGAGCTTCTTTATTGATGGGCAGGCGACAATTCTAATTGCGGGCTCGAGGGGGGCGGGCAAAACCTCTTTGCTATCTTCTCTAATGCTTGAGATACCGCAGAGGTATAGGATATTAACTATAGAAGATACGCCTGAGTTGCCAGTTGATGAATTGCAGAGGTTGGGATATAAGATTCAATCTCTCGTCACTAAATCAGCTGTCAGTAACGAAGGTATAGATGAAAAAACCGCAATTAAAACCGCTTTAAGATTGGGTGAATCAGTTATAATTCTTGGGGAAGTTCGTGGGGAGGAGGCAAAAATATTGTTTGAGGCAATGAGGATAGGGGCAGCTGGAAATTTAGTTATGGGAACAATTCATGGCTCAACTTCAAGAGATGTTTTTGATAGAATTGTTTATGATATTGGCGTGCCACCAGTTTCATTCAAAGCAACAGATGTGGTTGTAATTGCTTCACCAATAAGAGTAGGTGGTGGAATTGAAAGATTGAGAAGGGTTATACAAATATCTGAGGTTAGTAAGAAGTGGGAAAGGGAGGATGTTGATAAAATTTTTTATGATATAATGCAATATGATTACTCAAAGGATATGCTTGAGGCAACAGATATTTTTTATATGGGACAATCAGAAATAATAGGGAAAATAGCAAGAAAATGGGGAATCCGCATGGAGGATGCAATAGAAAATATAAAAATGAGGGCAAGGATGAAAGAAAAAATTGCTGAGATTGGAAAAACAGATGCAAAATTTGTAAGGGATGCAAACAATTTTTATTGGTCTTCTCTTGAAGAAACTAAAAATTTTTATGAAATCGAGGAAAAATGGAATGAATGGTTGAAGAAACATGCAATTTGAAAAATTATGTAGAAAGGTTGTTGGAAAATTGAAAATAAAAGAGGAAGATAAAGAGAGAGTAAATAAAAGAGTATCTAAGGAATTTTTAGATAGCTTGCATTTCACTGGAATTGACCTTGAACCCTATGAAATAATCTATTTTTCTTATATCTGCGCATTAATTTCTTTTTTAATTACATTCCTTATTTCTATTTCAATTTTTGCAATTTATGGTTTTTCAATAAGAAATATGGGTTTTTTAACAATTTTCTTGATAATTTTGCTTCTTTTTGTTTTTCCTCTTCTTTCATTGCACTATGTAAGTGAATACCCTAAAATAAAGGCAAAATATATGAAAGCACGCTCCCTGGGCGATATACCGGAGATAATATCTTATCTTGTAATGTATCTAAAATTAGTTCCAAATTTAGAAAGAGCATTTAATTTTGCAGCAAAAGAGTCAAATTCTTCTCTTTCAAAAGATTTAAGGAAAATTATATGGGATCTACAGATAAGAATACATAAAAGTATAGATGATGCAATAACTTATTTTGCAAATTTATGGGGGGAATGGAATGAATATTTAAGGAGGGCAATTCATTTAATAAGAAATTCTGTAAAGGAAAAAGAAAATGAAAGAGTTGCTACATTAGATAGAGCTCTTGATGTTGTTCTGGAAGGAACAAGGGATTTAATGATTGATTTCTCCAATAAACTTCATCAGCCAACTCTTATAATATATTCTCTTGGCTTTATGCTCCCTATTGCAACAATGGCAATGCTTCCAGCGGTTAATGTAATCGGCCTCAGATTCTCTATCTTTCATATAATCATATTTTATGATATTCTTCTACCTGTTTTCCTGTTTTTTTATATAAGAAAAATTCTTGCAAATCGCCCCGCAACTTTCAACCCACCTTCAATTCCATCAAAAAAAATCAGGAACATAAAAAATATCTTAATTTCAATTTTTCTTTTCCTTCCTTTCCTAGCCCTTTTTCTTCGTCCCCCTACTTCTCTCTTTTCTAAAAATTTTTTCCTGATATGGGGTGTGGCAATTTCAGTCTCGATTTACTGCCTCCTTACCTATAACAAAGATAAAAAGGAAAGAGATAAAATAAGGAAAATGGAGAAAGAATTTGGTGACGCCCTCTATATCCTCGGCAGGAGGGTGGCGGAAGGCAAGCCCCCAGAAGAAGCATTTAATCATGTAGCCCAAGCAATGAAAGGCTCTACTATAGGAGAAGTTTTTGCAAAAGCATTTTATAATCTGATTTCCAGAAGGATAAAAATTGAGAATGCGTTTTTTGATGAAGAATATGGAGCTCTTGCCAATGTTTATTCAGATAGAATAAAGGCTATAATAAAAATTTTTATAGAAGGAGTTAAGAAAAGCTATGAATATGCTGGAATTGCAATAGTTAAAATAGCGGATCATCTAAAACAGCTTCAGGATGTGGAAAAGAAAATAAGAGACAGCTTATCTTCAATAACTTCTTCTCTTCGTTCAACCGCGACATTTTTTGCTCCTTTGATAGGGGGAGTAACTCTTGGAATGACAAATCTAATGCAAAAAATTCTTTCTTCATTGAATTTTTCATTTTCTGAGGATGTAACAATTCCAATATTTGGAAAGATATTTTATGTTGAAACAACAGGTGATTTTGCTATTGTAATTGGAATCTATATTATTCTTCTTGTATTTTTGATATTGAGGCTCGCAAATGGAATAGATGAGGGGGATGATAAAATAGAATATTTCTATGGAGTTGGAAAATCTCTCCCAATAGCGGTTTTCATTTTTACAATTTCCTCCGTGTTTTCTTACATGATTTTTTCAAGTTTATGAATAAAGATGTCTATTTTGCAAAATCTTTTCATAGATTACCAATCTCTTCAAGCGCTTCTGACAATTATTGCATTAGCCATATTCGCCCGCATTCACAATTCCCTTAATAATCATTTTGATATTACCCCCAATAATCTCTAATTTAACCAAAAGAATAAAGAAGGCAGTTTATTCCCATTTCATTGCATTTCCGGATGACTCTTTTAGAAAAATCGCTAGCAATTATCACTCCCGCAATACATTTATGAAATCGAGCAATAGGGATAGAATCTTTGATAAGAATGTCCACATGTAACTCTGGCAAGGCTTTTTCACCAAGGAATTCCAAATCTTTTGGACTTATAAAAGATTGGAATAAGAATTCCTTAAAGTAAAAAATTCAGGTGGTGAGACAAGAGATTTGTTCCATGTAAGAAAATTGTAAATACTTCATAATTATCGCTCCGAAAAAATGTGTTTTTCTGTAACCTCCTCTTAAAAGCAAATTTTCCGCAACATAAGCAAACTCTGGCCTTACCATAGGTTCAACAAATTCAAGGAGTGGTTTTAAATAGAGGTGAAAAAGAAAATAATAGGTTTCCTCTCTAACCTACTATTGCAGCATATAAAAAAGAGATATACTCTCCTGTTTGAATGTTTGTGAATGCCCATAATCCATTTATACTATTTGTAAACCCTGCAAGAGATATTTTATACATAAATCCAAATTGGTTCTATTTGATACAGAAATTAAAAAGTAAGACATATTATTCACCCTTGCCAAGTTTTATCTCCTTAAATATAACTTTTTAAATCTTAATGAATTTTGTTTAACCTTAAATTGGCAAAATTACCCACTTTAAGCTACTTCACTCATGCAAAATCTTATCTATTAGTTTCTTATTTCTTTTTTGGTGTAAAGATGAAGGAAATGGCAGAAGTAAGAGAACTTAAAGAGAATAGATACATAATCATTGATGATGAGCCTTGCAAAATTCTTAGCATAGCCACTTCAAAGCCAGGGAAACATGGAGAAGCAAAAGCAAGAATAGATGCGATCGGTATATTTGATAATCAAAAGAGAAGTGTCATATATCCAGTAAAACATAAGGTCGCAATTCCAATAATTGAGAAAAGGACTGCACAAGTCATATCTGTAAGAGGAGATAAACTACAATTGATGGACATGGAGACATATGAAACTTTCGAAATGGATATACCAGAGGAATTCAAGGGCAAAGTTGAGGAAGGAAAAGAAATAGAATATCTGCAGGCGATGGGGAAAAAGAAAATAACAAGAGTATGAAGTTTGCTGATGCAGAAAATAGCTACGAAGATGCAAAGTTTGTTATTATTGGCATACCATATGAGGATGCAGAAATGTCTTTTAGGAAAGGTACTTCATTTGCACCTGATCACATAAGATATGAAAGCTGGAACTATGAAAGCTATGATTTAAGAAACAATTTTGACTTGAGCACCGCAAAAATAAATGATGCGGGGAATTTTGGGCTTGATGAAGGAAGGAAATTTGTAAATAAAGTAATATCTGATGGAAAAATTCCGATTATAGTAGGAGGGGCTCATTCAATTTCACCTTCTATTTTGCCAGATGAAACAGGGGTTGTTATTTTAGACGCACATCTTGATTTTAGAGAAGAATATTTAGGAGATAAAAATAGCCATGCATGCGCCGCCCGCAGGATTTTTGAGAGGGTAGGAAAGGAAAAAATAGTTTCTTTTGGAATTAGATCCGCCTGCAAGGAGGAAATTGGGGATGCAAAAAAACTTGGCTTAAAACATTTTTATGCGTGGGAATTTAAAGCGGGGATGGCGGAAAATATTGATTTTGATAAAATTTTTTTGAGTATTGATATGGATGTTTTTGACCCGTGTTTTGCTCCAGGTGTAAGCAATCCTGAGCCATTTGGGCTTGGGTATGAAATATTTGATTTTATAAAAATTATTTCAAAAAAAGTGCTTGCAATGGATGTTGTTGAAGTATGTCCTCCTTATGATGATGGTAGAGCATCTTTACTTGCAGCAAGAATTATAAGAGATTTTATTTCATTTAGAAGGTTTTAGCCCATCAACGATTCTATCAATATCCAAGCCAGCGAACTTACTCAATTTTTCGTGAGTCTCTATCAATTTTTTAACCTGCTTATCCCCAAATTTTTTAAATTCATTTATAGCCTCTTCAATATTCCTGTAACCATTTGAAGTGAGATTATCTGCATGCGAAACAATTTCCTCTTCTATGCTTTTTGGAATATAATCTTTTTTCGGCAAACCAAGCCTTTCAGCGTCTTCCTCATCTATTCCGGAGCCAACATGCCTTTCTATTATTGCCACTACCTTCTTTGGCAGACCGTATTTTTTTGCAATTTTAACTCCTTCAACAACATGCATCAAATCATTTCTTTTGGCTCTACCAACATCATGGAGAATTGCGCCCGCTTCAATTGCTTCCATATCCAAATTTATTCCATTTTCCGCTATTTTTTCAGCAATTTTAATTGCCAGATCTCTGACTTTTTTGCAGTGTTCAATAACATCTTTACTGCATCCCTCCTTTTCAAGAATTTTCAAGTAATTATATGATAATTTTTTTCCTTTCTTGCTCGGAATTATTTTAATTACCCCGCCAAAATTTCTCTTCATCCATTCCCCGCCATTAAGCATGTGTAAAAAAATGGCAATAGATGAAACTTCTGAATGAGGTTGATTTCCTATTGCAACATTATAATCTGATATTTCATAAAATTCTCCTGGAACCTTTTCAGAACCAACAATAACAAGAATATTTTCAAATTTTTTAATTTCTTCTATAACATTCTCAATTTTCTCCCCATACATTGTAAGATGAATTATTTTTCCGTTCCATTCTTTGATCAACTTTTTCCAATCTATTCCACTTTCAATAAAAAAATTCCCTCCAAATCTCTCGATCACCTTCCTAATTCTTTTTTCTAATTCCTCGTCTTTTCTATCTACAAAAATACCATCCGCCCCAAAAGCCCTGGCAGCAAGCGCAACATGGGTTGTCATTCTTTTATCTCTTTCTATTCTGTGCCCGTATCTATAAACTATAACCTTCATCTCTTTTTATCAATTTATATTAATAAATTTTTTTGCAAAGTTTATAAATCTATAGATAATTCAGTCCATGAAAGTTGGAAAAAATACATTTATAGCAAAAAATGCAGTAATTATAGGAGATGTAGAAATAGGGGAAAAATGCAGTATATGGTATAATGCAATTTTAAGAGCGGATTTGAACAGGATATATATAGGAGATGAGAGCAACATTCAGGATTGCTGTGTAATTCACTGTTCAAAGGAGAATTCTGTAACAATAGGAAAAAATGTTTCAGTTGGGCATGGAGCAATTGTGCACGGAGCAAAAATAGAAGATGACTGTATAATTGGAATAAATTCAACAGTTTTGGATGGCTCAAAAATAGGGAAGGGAAGTATAGTTGCAGCAAATGCGATTGTTTTGCCAAATACAGTTATACCCCCAAATAGCTTGGTTGCGGGTGTGCCAGCGAAAGTGATAAGGGAGGATGAAAAACTCATTGAAGAAATAAGGAAGAATTCCTCAATTTATGTTGAGCTTGCGGAAAGATACTTAAAAGGAGGGTTTGAAGAGGGTAAAAAATGTCCCGTATGCAATGGAAATATGGAGAAAATTGCATCTGGAAAGGATTTTCCACCAATTCCATTTATAAAAATTCCAGATTGGATAAAGGAAGTAGATGCTTATAAATGCAATTCATGCGGATTTGTTGGATTATGGATTTGCCATTCATTATAGGCTACCATCCGTTATAATGAATCATATCATTGATTTCTCTTAACTCTTTCTCTTCAGGCTCTTCGTCCGCATAACCAACAGGAACAATTGCAACTGGCTTTATATAAGATGGTAAATTCAATATTTTAGCAATCTCTTCTTCATCAAAAGCTCCTACCCAGCATGTAGCAAGTCCTTCATCAAATGCAGAAAGTAAGAAATTTTCAACAGCTGCACAAGTATCTTCTATGCAGTAAAGCTTACCTCTTTTCCCATAGGGCAAAATTCTTCTTTCATTAGCACAAAAAACAACAACAAAAGGAGCGGATGAAATAAATTTTTGCCCATAAGAAGCTTCCGCAATTTTCTCCTTTATTTCTTTCTTATCAACAATTATGAATTCTCTCGCTTGCAGATTGCCCGCAGAAGGGGCAAGATTTGCAAGATAAAGAATATTGATTAGTTTCTCTATATCAAATTTTTTATATGAAAATTTCCTTATTGACCTTCTATTTTTAATTGCTTCTTTTAGCTCCATTACGCCTTCATTATACCAGCAAGAAATACTCCAATAGCAATAACCGCGCCAATAATTCCCCCTACAAGCGAGGCAATGCCTTTCTTCACTATTTCCCAGTCCCATGCTCTATCTCCCCATATTGCCCCGCCACTGTAATTGTAGAAAACCAAGGCAACAACCAGGCCTATTATCAGCAGAATTGCGCCTATCGCCCTGCTCCTCCCCGAGCCAAAGTATATTGTAAATAGCCCCCCTATTATTGTTCCAACCGCAAACACTAATAGAAGCATGCTCAAAAACAACCCCATAATATCGCTCATTTTTTCACCTCTCAAAATTTTGTTCCAGTAAGGGTTTTTGTATCAGTTACCCCATCTATCTTTCTTATTTTTTCTACAACAATTCTTCCAAGCTCTTCCAAGTCCTTTGCCTCTATTTTTGCAATTAAGTCATATTCTCCAAACAATGGGTGTAATTCCGCTATTTCCTTCAACTTTAAAAGTTCATTGTAAACCTGGTGCTCTTTTGCAGGTGCGGTGGATATCAATACAAACCCCACTGGCATAAGAGATAATATAATTTCTACTTATTAATTTTTCTATTTTCAAACCAGTTTCAATTTTCCGAGTTGAGGCTCATATATTAGACCTTTTTCCATTAATGAACATATTATTTCTTCTACACTTTCCCTATCCATTCCTATCTTTATTCCTTCTTCAACAACTTTTTCCCAGCTTACTCCATCAATTCCTTGCATTTCTTCAATTATTTTGAATATCTTTTCCTCACCCTCCAAATTCTTTTTAATATCTAATTTTTTTGATGTTATGAAGGAAAGAGTTTCTTTTAAAAGTATTTCATAATGCTCTATATCTATTTCTTTGTACAATTTAATCGCTTCTATTACTCCTTCCGCAATTATGGTTGGATAACCAATTTCAACTAAATTAGCAACGGTGGGATTTTTCATGTTCATTGCTTCCTTTATTGCATCTATCCTCATTGCCATATTTTTGCATGCTTCAAGAGTCCAATATTTTCTTATTTCTTCATTAACTTCTTTAGCAATTTCCGCCCTAGCAGAAACATATAGCACGCCTTCTTCTGGCTCATAAATTCTTGCCTTTCCAACAATTGCTACATAGGAAGGAATCTGTATATCCGCTAGTATGCTCGCTACTTCTGGCTTAAATGTTTCCGCATATACTACATGCGAACCAGTTGGATCAGATATTCTTGCCTTTCTTCTTATTCCTTCTCCACCTATTTCTTCCAAATCAGTTAAAACCCCAACAATATATAATCTATTGACTTTTGCTCCAAGAGGTGTTATTACATATTTAGGTGTTTTTTCTCCCTCGCTTTCAACAACATGGATCGCATCATTATATTCAGCTGCAAATATCCTCCAGGCAGGCTCTCTCATTTTAATCACCCAAGCTTGTTAAAAGCTCATCCGCTTCTTTTTCTACATCCACGCTAATTATTTCCGCATCTTTTGCAAATATTGTAACTATAAAATCACTCTGTATTGAATCGCCATGAACTCTTATAAGATGTGCAATAATTTTATCCTCTATTTCTTCGTTAACAATATCATAATCCATTGTCTCTTTTGCCATTG
This sequence comes from Thermoplasmatales archaeon, assembly GCA_014361195.1. Lineage (NCBI taxonomy): Archaea > Methanobacteriati > Thermoplasmatota > Thermoplasmata > Thermoplasmatales > Thermoplasmatales archaeon. The sequence continues at coordinate 108,667 of JACIWA010000003.1, forward strand.
AAATATATTCTTCCATTTTTCTATTCAAAATTTTCTCTGATATTTCCCTATTAAATATTACATCAACCGCTCCTGTTCCATCATCAACAAGTGCCCTTATTCTCAAATCAGGAATAGCATCAACATTTCCATCTTCCTCGCAAACTCCTTCCCTTACCCTCCTGTTACATTTCGGGCATCTAAAAATTATGCCAGAATCTTTCCTGAGTTCAAGAATTGTTCCCTCTATCAGCAAGTCGATTCCTCCTCCTGCCTCCACAACCTTATATATAGGAACAACCCTCTTTTCCCTAATAATTTCTTCATCCAATTTTTCAACATCAGAATTTTCATCAAAAATAAGCTGGGGCGCGCCCCGCCAGCTTCTCACATACGCACCTTTTATTCTATAAACTTGGTCCTTTTTGAGGGAGAAGTCTTTCCATGAAGTGAATCTTATTCTTGCGGTTTCATCTTCAATTATTCCAGAAAAAACTTTTCTTACTTCATCCGCAATATTTACCTCTCTTTCTTCAATTTCAACAATCTTCCCCCTGACTTCAACATTTGATAAACCAACTTTCAAATCTATTAAATTATATTTTTTGGGGGCCCTTTTAATTAATTCTATATCATAATCAAGTTTTGTTATTTCAGTCCATTCAGAAAAGCTGAGGCGGGGATTTCCTTCCCACTCGCTTGATGATGCATTCTTTATTCTTAAAACATCCCCAACTTTTATATCAAAGTTTTTCCAGGCGGTGAATGGAATTATTGCGGTTTCATCACCTATTAACCCCCTGAATATTTTCCTTTTTTCTCCTCTAACTTCTACTTCCTTTTCATCTATAAATATTATTTTTCCAACCATATTAATTCCTCTCTCATTAGCCTTTATATCCTTTATCTTCCTCTCTCTCGATAACTTTCCGTATTTATGCAAAATTGCATCTTTTGCTTGGCTTAAAGGCACGCCATAATCAATGAATCTTCTTAAATCTTCTTCAATTTTTTCTCTTTCAACATTGACAACTGATATAATTTCCTCCACCGCTTCTTCAATTTCATCATTCATGACAATAAATTTCTAAATTTATATAAAATTTTGGAAGGCAAAGTGCAAAACAACCCATGATATCTAAAAAGATTTATAAAGATGCAAATAATTTCCAATCATGATAAAGAAGTTCGAGTCTTCAACGGGAGAGATTGTGATTGAAATTGACTATGACAAGTGCGAGGGAGCAGGTAAATGCGTGGAAGTATGCCCGGTTGGGATATATGAGTTAAAGGATGGAAAGACAATCGCAAACAATGTTGATGACTGCATAGAGTGCTGTGCCTGTGTTGAGTCTTGCCCAAACAATGCAATAAAACATAGCTCTTGCTGATGAAATTTATCCCCCTTCTAATTTCTTTTTTTCTTATTTTTCAAAATATATATGAAATTGAATTGAAGGATGATGCATTTCATTCTTCTTTGCCTTTTCATATTGAAACTTGGTATTTTGAGGCAATTTTTGAAAATTACAGCATTGTTTTCATGATTACTTTATTGCCAAATATTTTTGTTATGATTGGCGGGCATATTTATTCAAAAGGAAGAATAATATATGAGGAAAGGAAAATCTACAGGTCTTTTATTGTATCTGATGAATATCCTCTATTAAGAATTGATGAAGAGAATTTTATGGAAGGATATATCATTGATGGAAAAATATGCTATAATATATCCTATGTAGGGGATAATTTTGGCTTCAATTTAAATTTTGAAAATAAAACAAAGGGATGGAAAACTTTGCCTGATTTCTGGCTCTCTTTGCCAAATATGCCTGTTGAGGGAGAAATATTTATAAATGGATCGAGAGAGCTTGTAAAAGGTAAAGGATATCACGACCACAATATTTTTTATTTAAAATCAATATTTAGCAAGGGATATTTTGATGGAAAATTAATAGAGGAGAATTTCTCAATTGTATGGGGAAAAATAATTGGTAAGGAAGAGTTTATAATATTAAGCAATGAGAGTTTCTTTTTGCTCAAAAATGTTTCAATTTATATGGGCAATTATACTTTTGATCACGGGAAAATTATACCTACATCATTTAATATTCATGGAAAAAGTAAAAATATAGAGGTGTCTTTAAATTTCGATGCTTGTTCCATCCATTATATAAAGTTACCATTCATAAATTATTGGAGATACCATGTTTTTGTATCAGGAAAAGTATGTATTGATGGCTTTGAAAAAGAAATAAGAAGTTTTGAAATAATTGAATACATGGACTTTCTTCTTTAATCCTTTATATATGTTGGAGCATTTTTTGGCACTTTTCCTTTAATTTCATGATAATATGCATAAGTCATTGGCTCTTCATCACTTATTATTTCCGCATTAATTACTTTCCCAAAAAATACTGTATGGGTAAATACATCTGTTTTTCCAATTACCTCACATTCAATATAGGCAATGGAGTTTTCAATTAAGATAGGCGTTCCACTTTCTCCTATTTTATATTTCAAGTTTTCAAATTTTTTTATCTCCCTCCCACTTCTAAAACCAAATTTTCCTATGAAGGGCAAAGGAGTATTTTTACTTAATACAGAAATGCTGAAGAAATTGCTTTTCTCTATGAATTCGTGTGTTAAATTTTCCTTATTTATACATACCGCTATAACAGGTGGTTCAGAACAAACTTGAAAAAACAGAATTTGCTATCTGCCCGTTTAAAATATCATCCTTCTTAGAAGAGACAACATAAAGTCCATAACTTATTTTATGAAAGGCTTTTCTTTCCATAAAAGAAATGCTTTTTATATTAAAATGTTATGCGAGGGGCCGGATTTGAACCGGCGATGGCCTTCGCCAGCAGATCTTGAGTCTGCCGCCTTTCCTGGCTTGGCTACCCTCGCGCAACAATAATATTTTTTAGCTTTTTAAACTTATTTTTCGGTAACCCTTACTTTTCTTTAATTTTAAATATTTTTGCAGGCATACATATATGTTGAGGCATTCCGCAAAAACTGGTATAAGCTTTGGCCTAACTTCAGGAGTTATAACAACCCTTGGCCTTATGGTTGGATTGCACAGTGGAACAAATTCAAGAATTGCGGTTATTGGAGGAATTCTTACAATAGCAATTGCGGATGCTTTTTCTGATGCCCTTGGAATTCATATTTCTGAGGAATCGGAGAATAAGCATACTTCAAAGGAGATATGGGAATCTACTTTCTTCACCTTTATTTCAAAATTCATTTTTTCAATATCATTTATTGTCCCAGTTATAATCCTTAATCTCTCCTTTGCAATTATTGTAAATATTTTTTATGGAATTATCCTTATTGCTTTATTCAGTTTTTATTTGGCGAGAGAGCAAGAAGCAAGCAAATGGAAGGTAATAGGAGAGCATGTTATAATTACTGTTGTTGTAATAGTTATATCTCACTATATAGGGGAGATAATAAGTACGGTTTTCTCCTAAATTTTTAAATTTATTGCAATATGGTCTTTTGCATATGGTGAAAGCTCAATCATTTCAATTATTTCATAATTTTTTTCTATTCTCTCCTTAACTTTTTCAAAAATTTTTTTCGGCTTTTCCGCTATATCTATGCTTCTTGCTTTAACCATTATCATTCCATATTTTGGATAGAATTCCTCAATATTCTTCAAAAAAATTTCAATTTGGTTTTTTTGCGCTATATCCTGATATAAAAAATCAATTTCCTCAACTATTTTTTTGTATTCATCGGGTTTGTTTGCATCACTCATTATTGGTATCATATTCTTTCTATCCTCACAAAGTTTTACAAATTTTTTCATTGGCTTAAAAGCAATTTCTACCCCATAAATGATTCCTTCAGTTAACATATCTGAAAAATGACTTGCGGTTGTTCCATTTGCTACTCCTAAATAAAGCATTTTGCTTTTTTTATTCAATGGGGAAAATTTAAGCCCTTTCAATATTGAAGCACACATCTTACTCCTGTAAGGATTCCATACCCTGTATTCTTCTTCCCCCACCCTTATTATTTTTTCCCCATAAACATTTTTACCGGGCAAAAGATTTTTTGTCAAAATTTTATTCTCTTCTCTATAAATTCCTTCAAATATCTTTTTCATCTTCAACCTTCCTCTGCAAAATATTAGAGACAATTGCCAAGCAATCAAAAACTGGAGCAACAGATGGGGCATATGCATTTTCAATTTTCGCAAAATCTTTAACCCTCATCCTCGCATATATTGCAACCGCTACTCTATCTATTACTTTAGCAGCTCCTCTGCCAACCGCTTGCGCCCCCGCAATTTTTCCATCCTTTGCAACCAACTTAATCAAAAATTCTTCTCCTTCCATATAATTCGGCAAGTCCTTCCCAATATATTTTGCTGAAACTCCTTCGCTTCCCATAAGTCCAACAGATGCGATTTCAATTCCAAAAACTTTCGTTGTTTTTGAAAATAAAGGAGGAATTAAGCTTTCATTTCCTCCCGCGGAATTTATCCCAGCAACCATTCCTTGTCTAACCGCTATGCTCCCTAGCCCCACATTTATCGCCCTCCCAAAAAAATCTTTAACCTTTGTGCAATCACCAGCAGAATATATATCCTCTCTGAAATAGCATTTCTCGTCGACATCTATTACATCTTTTATTATTCCATTTGGCTTGTTTCCTGTAGCAATAACGGTAAAATCACTCTTATAATTCTCTTCCCCAAAAACCTCTCCACCTTGCACTTCTTCAACCTTATAATTCAAAACAATATCAAGCCCTATTTTTTTCATTAAATAATCCGCAACATCCTTATCAAGCATATTTGGTAATATATTTGGCATATACTCAAGAATTTTAACTTCAATTCCAATTTTTTTTAGTGCTTCCGCTATTTCAATTCCAACCAATCCAGCACCTATCACAATTGCACTTTTAGCATTTAAAGCAATTCTTCTTATCTCAATTGCATCATTTAAATTTCTCAGAAAATAAGCATTTTCCGCCTTAAATGGGCAACTTGGCTTTGCTCCAGATGCAATAATCAATTTATCAAACTCTTCCTCTTTTTCTCCTTCAACTATCCTTGCATCTATATCTATTCTTTTAATCTCTTCATTTCTATAAGATATGCCCATTTTTTCAAAATCGCTCCGAGTAAGCTCAACTATTTTTTTCCAATCCATTCCAGAAATTACATATGGCAAAGCACATCTTGAATAAAGCCCCATCCCTTCTTTATCAAATAAAACAACCTCCGCTTTCCTATTTGTTTTTTTTGCAAACTGGGCTGCGGTTGCGCCAGCGGAACCGCCTCCTACTATAACTATTTTCATAATTTGAAAAATTCCTTGATCTCTTTCACAAAACCATCAAAGCCCGCATATCGAGGTATTACTTTTTTTGCCCCCACTTCAATTAGTTTTTCCGCCCAATCAGTACCAAAAAATGCGGTGAAGCCATATACATTTGCATTTTTATCCATTTCAATAATTTTTCTTGTTGTTTCAACGCCATCTATATCTGGTAATTTTAAATCCATTATAACCAGATCCGGCTTCTTTCCTTTTTCCATAAGCTCCTTATATTTCTGAATTCCTTCTCTTCCATCATATGCAGAATAAATCTCAATTTTAAGACCTTCTTTAATCATGTACCTTTTCATCAATTCCTGCATTTCTTTCTCATCTTCAACTATCAACAGCACACTTTTCATTTTTATGATAGTAATGCAAAGAGAATATAAATTTTACTTAAATTTGCAAACTCAGAAAATCATAAATATATGCCAGTTATAACCTCATGGCAAGAAAGCCCGGAAGAATGTATCGAGATATAAAGGGCAGGGTAACTACAAGAAAGGAATATATAGGAGGTGTTCCCGCCCCAAGAATTACTCAATTTGACCTAGGTAATCTTAGCCAGGAGTTCCCTGTAGAAGTATCCCTAATAACAAAGGAAAAATGCAATATTCTGCATCGAGCTCTAGAAGCAGCGCGTGTAACAGCAAACAGATATATCATGCAAGCAGCTGGCAAATCAAATTATCGCCTAAAAATAAGGATTTATCCTCATGTAGTAATAAGGGAGAACAAGCAGGCAACCGGCGCAGGCGCGGATAGAGTTTCTCAGGGAATGAGGAGATCATATGGAAAGCCGGTGGGAACCGCAGCTCGGGTCAAAGAAGGGCAAAAAATAATATCGATATGGACAAACCCTGAATATATAGAAGGGGCAAAAGAAGCACTTAGAAGGGCAATTGCAAAACTTCCAACACCTTGCAGAATAGAAGTTACCCAAAATAGGAGTTAAAAGCACAATATTTTTAATATTCATTTAATTATGCTTGTGGACGAAAAAAACTTTGTTGAAAAATTGCAGGAATATATAGAGATTGTAGAGAGGCATTTAAAAGTTCTTTTGATAGTAAAAGAAGAGGGACCAGTAGGAATAATAAAATTATCAAACTTAACAGGCTTGCCGCCTCACAAAGTGAGATATTCTTTAAGGATTCTTGAAAAAAACGGACTTATAAAGGCAACAACAAGTGGAGCGACTGCAACAGATAAAACAGAAGAATTTATAAACCATTTTCAGAATATATTAAACAACAATCTCGAAAAATTGGCAAAACTCAATGAAATAATAAAAAGCCGCGGTAGCTCAGCTGGGAGAGCGTGCGGCTGAAGACCGCAAGGTCGAGGGTTCGACCCCCTCCCGCGGCATTTTTATGTCAAAAAGTAATATATTGCTCAAAATATCATTCGCGGATGCATTTACCATAGTAAATGGAATAAGTGGTTTATTTTTAATATTTTTTTCAATCAATAAAAATTTTTACATTGCATTTGTCTTTCTTTTAATAGCGGTTCTTGCTGATGGATTAGATGGAATTATTGCAAGAAAATTGGGAAGTTTTGTTGGAAAATATATGGATGAATTTTCTGATACTGTTTCTTTTTGCGTTTCTCCCTGTATTTTTGCTTTTTTAAAATACGAAATAAAAACAAGCGATTTAATTTTCCTTTCTGTTTCATCAATTTTCCTAATTTCTGGCATACTTCATCTTATCTCATACCATATAGGGGAAAAAAATTATTTTATTGGACTCACTACACCAGCGAGTGCAATAATAATTTTCTGTATTTCTTATCTGGGTATTCCATTATTCATATTATATATAGGGTTTTTATTGCTTTCATTTCTTATGGTTTCAAATATTCCTTATCCAAGAATTGAAAAATACAATTCAGTTATTTCAGTAATAATAATATTTCTTGCAATGAGCGGTTTAAAAGAGTTTATCTATCTTCTCCTTTTCTCAACAACCTTATATATCATTTTTGGGCCAATTTATCTTATTCGTAATAGTAAGAGTTTTTGAAGAAGGTCAAATCTATTTTTTCCCAATCATTGAAATCATTTATTCCATGACTGCCATCTGAATAATCAACAAGCTCGAAGGAGTAACGATAATTCAAACAGCTTTTATAATTTTCATATTTCCAATAGCCAGGAAGCCATGGGGCATTACAGCTTTCATTATCTATTCCTCCAAAATCATCTTCAAATAAGCCGAGGTTATGGCCGAGTTCATGCATTATTAGGCTTGCATAAGCTGTTTTCCTTTTTTCCCCAATTCTCCAGTCATTTATATACTGGCAAGCAAGCAAAATTGAGTCGCAGTTATCATAACCAACAAAGGCATTTCCTCCTCTGGCGCCAGGGCCATACGCAACGAGGATTAAGTAATGATAAATTCCATGTTTTGGGCTATTTGCGTTTCCGTTGAGGAAATAATCCCAGTAAAAATCCCTTGCTTCCTTATAATATATCCTCTCCCTATAAGGCAATTCATCATCTACTTTAATATGGAGTGTTATATTATGCTTCGAGAAAGCATCACATAGCATTTGAATGCTTTCATTGGATATCCTATATTGGGGCATATAATCTATTTCAACAAAAATATCCTTTGCGAAAGGATCTGATAAATCATATCTCATCATATATTCTTCTAAATTACTTAAACCATCATTATCTGTGTCAATATTTGCATGATTTTCTGGATTAAAAGGATCATAACCATATTTATCTTCCCATTCTATGGCTACACCATCTCCATCATAATCAATTCCATAGTCGCTTACATATGGATTTGTATGGTATATATTTACTTCTTCCCAATATGTTAGCCTGTCATTGTCATAGTCATTGTAAATTATATCAAACCATATTTCATAATTTTCGTGCTTTATGCGCCCGTAACCATCTTCATCACCAAGAAAATCATCTCCAAACCACCCACCTGTTGCTAAATCATAATAAACATTGAATTTTTTTCCTAAATTGAATGATATTTCTACAAATTGCTTTTTGTCATCAACATTTTCCCAAAATATAATTTCTGGATATTCATCTCCACAGAATATACTGCAATTTTTCTTTCCATCTATTTTAACCTCAAGTAGCCCTTTCCTAGGAAATCTGGCTCTTTTTATACATATTCCCACCCATATATCTACTAAAGGGTCAAAATCATCTGTTTCAATCTTTAACCTTTTTATTTCATTGCTTATTTTTTCAAACTCCTTCTCCTCGTTTTTGCACATTTTCTCATAATATTTTAATGAATAATTTTCATATATCGGCTCAAGAAGCCATGGCATATATTCTATCTTGCTCAATTTTTTGTGAAATTTCTGGGGTGCAATTTTTCCCCAATAATTTCTTCTTGCATTACATATAGAATAAGAAGCATCTATTGAATACATCTCACTTCCAACTATATCATTGTAATTTATCAAAATATCCTTGCTCTTCTCTAAAGCTATAGAAAACCTGCATCTTTTTATAAGATTTTTATAAATTTTGATTTCATGGGAGCTTTCAATTTTAACACCATATCTACTCTTAATTATTCTACATTCCTCTATCTCAATCCCTTTTGATTCAACAATTTTTATTCCAAAACTTCCATAAGATATGTTACAATCCTTTATTTTATTTGAAAGTGAATTGATAAAAAATATTTCTCCTTGATTGTTGTTGCATTTATATAATTCGCATTTTTCAATTAAATTATTCGAAGAGTATTCTCCATATATCCCTGCTCCACAAGTATGAATTCTTAAATTGGATATGCAATTATTTTGAGATATTTCCAATCCAATTCCACATTTATATATTTCGCAATCTTCTAAATAGCTGTTGTTTGCTAAAATACCCCCTCCACATTCAAAAATTTCGCAGTTTTTTATGATAGTTTTATTTCCAATTATACCATATCTTCCCCTGTAAATTCTTGATTTTTCAATTAATCCATTTTTTCCTTCAAATATAACCACCCCATCACTTGAATTAAAAATTTCTAAGCCAGATATATTTACAAAATCCGCTTTTACTTTTATAGCGGTTTCCCCACATCCATCTATAATTACTCTTCCAATTCCATAAATTTTTAAACTTTTATTAATTATTATATTTTCCCTATACACTCCTTCCCTGATAAATATACTATCTCCTTCTCTTGCAGAATCTATTACATCTTGGATACTCTGCCCATTTTCAACAATGAAGTCGTCTGTAATTGCATTTGGCAAAAGGAATAGGAAAGAAACAAACAAAACATATTTTTTCATAAAATTATATACTTCAGATATTAAATTTTTATTGGAACCAATCAATTTTTGTTTGCCCTACCATTTCTCTCTTTTCCATTTTTTCCTTCTTTTTAAGGATATCATTCATTTTCTTAATCTGCATCATCATCTTAGCCTCTTTCCTTTTACTGCTCCAGTAATATGCCTCATCCCTCGATCCTTTCATTATAATTATCACAACCTCGCCCGGCGCGCCCCCCCTTGCAGTCCTTCCCCTTCGCTGAATATGCCTTATTGCGCTTGCAACTGGCTCATAAAAAATTACAAGGCTTGTTGAAGGTATATCTATTCCTTCCTCACCTATGCTTGTTGAGACAAGAATGTTGCATTCCCCGTTTCTGAATTTATTTATAACTTGTTTTTGTTCTTCTTGACTCATGCCATCTCCTTCACCTTTTGCTTGACCTATAAATTTTAAAGAGTTTATGCCAAATTTTTTAAGATAGGAAACTATTGTTTCTATTGTATCACGATATTCAGCAAATATTATGATGCGGGCGTTTCTATTTTCTGATAAACGGGTTTCTACAATCTCTTTAGTTATTTCAAGTTTTGGATTTTCTATTTCACCAATTATTTCTCTCTTTATTTGTATGAATTCTGGATTCATTCTTATTTTCTTTCCGGATCTTGAAAAATCCTTCTCAATTTTTCTAATATAATTTTTTGCCGAGTCAACACCTTGACTTGTAAGCATTTCTTTTAAATGATATAGTTTAAGAATTACCGCAAGTGTTGAGATTGCATTATATATGCTCCCTCCCTCGCTGATTCTTTTCTGCAAATTATCTTGCAAATTGAGGAGCATCTTTTTTGTAACTCTTTTTGGAGAAAGAGATATTTTTATATATTTATTCATTTCAACAAAAAAATCGTTTATAATTTTATCTATCTTGGTTACAATATCTTTTATTCTTTGGGGCATTTCAACTATTTTCCATTGTATTTTTCTCTCCCCCACATATGGCTTAACATCTGGATCATCATCTGTTCTTGCTTCAATATTTTCTATTCCAAGATTTTTTATTACTTCCCTAAGTCTTTTAATACTGCTTCCAGGTGATGCAGTAAGAGCTAACACTTGGATATTATTTTCAATAAATTTTTTACCTATGTCAACATATGCATAATTTCCAACCGCGCGATGGGCTTCATCAAAAACAACCAAACTGAATTTTTTAAAATCGAGCAATTCAATATCATTTTTTATTGTTTGAGGGGTTGCAACAATTATATTTCCCACCCTATAAATTTCTTTTCTCTTCTCTTTCTTTGTTTTTTCACCAGTTATAAGAAAAATCTCTTTTCCTTCAATTAATTCTTTCAATGTTGCATGATGTTGCTCGCAAAGTGGTTTTGTTGGAGCAAGAAATAAAACTTTTCCTTTCTCTAATTTATCTGCAACTAACATTGTCGCTATAAACGTTTTCCCTAATCCTGTGGGCAAGACAACAAGAGAATTTCTATTTCTTATTGATGTGAAAATGTTAATTTGGTATTCTCTGGGAGTTATTTTATCCAATCTTATGTTTTTAATTTTTAATTCCATTTCATTTTTAATTAAAATAACCATATAAATTTATTGGATTCAAAAACAATAAGATTATTAATCTCAAACATTTTCTTTTTGTGAAGAAAATAATTATTGCAATTGCTATAATGCTCAATATCTCGCTCTGCGGTTGCATTTCTGCTGGGGAAATTTATGGAAAGATTTCTGATCTTTTTAAAAAGCCAGAAAAATATGAATGGAGGACAATGGTTAATTTAAAAGATGAATTTAAATGGATAGATATTCTCAACCCAGATATTGCAAAAAATGTTTCCGTCCCAATAATTGTTCGCGAAAAAACAAAATATCTACATATCTCCATTGAAGTGAATTTTTCAAACCCTTTATCCTCTGATATCCAGTTTTTGAGCCAAGGAAATCTGAATTTAACCATTCTAACTCCCTCTGAGGAGATAAACAGAGAATACTGCACAACCACAAAATCAAGATCATACCAAGAATATTTCTATTTTGAGAAACCTCTGCCAGGTGAATGGGATATCATTTTGAAATTGGTTGGATGCGGGGAATATAAAATATTTGTAGAAGCATTTGTTTCATAGGCCGCCGTAGCTCAGCGGGAAGAGCATCTGATTCGTAATCAGAAGGTCGCGGGTTCAAACCCCGCCGGCGGCTTCCCACCCCTTCATTTCCACTGGAAAGTTTATATTTTGAAAAAAATTTATTGGCGTGATAACAATAATTGATGGATATGTAGACGAACCTTCTTGTTTGGGCGTCCCTCCTTTTATATCACCTTATATGAGATATATCTGTGGAGCAATAAGAGATGCGGGAGAAGAATATGAATATATTACAATAGATGAATGGAGGAATGGAAAAAAAATCAATGGAAATATACTATTGATTTATGCTGGCTCGGTTATTCCTGGAAAATATTTGAGAGGGATGCCAATTTCTTTTAGAGAATTTTTAAACATTTGCTCAAATTTTAAAGGTATAAAAATATTATGTGGAGCATGTGCAAAATTTGGATTTTGCCAGGGAGGAGGAAAAAATTTAATTGATGGGAAAAAATTTGTTGATTATTATTCATTAGGTGATGATGATGCTTTTATATATGATTTTTTAAATGGGGAAATAAATCACAGGAGGAGAAAAAAAGAGGAATGGAAAAGATGGAGTATTATGGGAGCTGAATTGGTTAAATATCATCCAGATTTTCCACAACCATTAATAGCGGAAATAGAGACATATAGGGGTTGCGTAAGGTGGTTTACAGGAGGTTGCTCCTTCTGCATTGAACCTTCTTTTGGAAAGCCAGAAATGAGGGATGAGAGAGAAATAACTAATGAGATAAAAGAATTGAATAAGATAGGTGTAAAAAATTTTAGATTAGGATGCCAGACATGCTTTTTTTCTTATAAAGCAAAAGGGATTGGAAAGAGCGAATTACCAAAACCAAATGTAGATGCTATTAAAAGACTCCTTGAAAGAATTTCAAAAATTAAACCGAATGTATTGCATATAGATAATGTAAATCCTGCAATTGTTGCGGAATGGGAAGAGGAAAGTAGAAAAATAGTAAAAATGATAGTGAAATATTGCACGCCCGGCAACACCGCAGCATTTGGAATGGAAAGCGCGGATGAAAATGTAATAAAGGAGAATAATTTAAATGCAAATCCAGAGCAAGTTTTTAAAGCAATAGAGATTATAAACGAAGGAGGAAGAGATATAGGAAAAAATGGTATGCCAAATTTTCTTCCTGGAGTAAATATTCTTTTTGGTTTAAGAGGAGAGAGTAAAAAGACTTATGAATTGAATTTAAAATTTTTGAAAGAAGTTATGAATAAAAATCTTCTTTTGAGGAGAATAAATATAAGGCAAGTGGTTTATTTAAAAGGGAGGAGAGTAAAAATAGATATCAAATTATTCAAAAAATTCAAAAGGTTTGTTAATGAAGAGATAAATAAAAAAATGCTGAGAAAAATACTACCCGAAAAAAGTATTTTAAGAGATGTTTTTCTTGAAATAAATATAGGGAAAAATACTTTTGGAAGACAAATAGGTTCATACCCTGTTCTTGTCTGTTTACCATATAAAACCAGTGTGAATCGTTTTGTTGATGTAAAAATTTTTGATTATGGATATAGAAGTGTTACAGGTGTAGAATATCCTTTAAATATAAATAAAGTCGGTTATAATGTAATAAGAATTTTGCCTGGTTTGAAAAATAAAGCGGTAGATATAGTAAAGAAAAGACCTTTTAGAGATATAAATGAAATAGAAGAATTTGGAGAAGAGCTGCTTGATTGGTTTGTAGTATAAATTCACAATAGATTTTTTAGATGAATGATTTCGAAATTTAGTTTTTTATTGCTGATAATTTTTTTGATTCCTTCTACATGACCTTCCCCTACAATTGCAATAACTTTATCATATTTTTCCATTAAATTTATCATGAAATTTGCCATATGCTCATCCCTCTCATCTATCAATATTTTTTTGATTTTTGGAAATCTTATTCCCATTTCATTAATAAACTCATTAGGCCTATCTTTTATTTCATTGAGTTGTTCCTCAATTCTTCTTCTATTTTCAAATAAGGAGAAAAATATACCAAAAAGAAATAAAATTTTTTCTTTAAAACTCAACTCATTCCATAATCTGCTAACTATTTCATTCGCTTTTTTATCAATATAAAATATAGGGATGTTTTTATTTTTTGCTATATCCATAGCCACAATCATCTCTTTCCCTAACTCAACTCCTAATTTTTTAGCAACATTATCCTGATATTTAGCTAAAAGATAATAAAAAGAGAATGAAAATCTTTTTTTATTTTCCTTTTTTTCAATAAACATTGCTCTCTCTTTGTCTAGCTCAATGGCAATTGCATCCGGCTCCTCCTCCAGAATTATCCTTCTAATCTTGTCCTCCAAATCAAATACATGTCCTACCCCTAAAATAATCAACTTTTTATCCATTCTACAATCTCTTTTATACCAACTCCTCTTTTAGCATCTGTTAAAAATACTTTTTTTGGTGCTATTTTTCTTATATCTTCCAGCAAAACATCTATGCTCGCATCCATGTAAGGAGCAAGGTCTATTTTATTTATTACAATAAAATCAGATAGCTGAAATATTAAAGGTTGTTTTCTAACCATATCATCCCCCTCACTTATAGATATAATAACACCTCTCCTGTGCGCCCCCAGCTCAAAGTCCGCGGGGCAGACAAGATTACCAACATTTTCTATAAACAAATAATTTATCTCGTTGAGGTTAATTTCTTCAATTGCATGCTCAATTAAATGGGCATCCAAATGGCACTCTTTACCAGTATTTATATTCACTACCTGCACACCGTATTTTTTAATTCTCCTGTAGTCATCATCACCACAAACATCACCAACAATAACCCCTATCCTAAACTCTTTCATATTTTCTATCAATCTTTCAATGATAAGGGTTTTACCTGAGCCAACAGAACCCATAAATTCAATAGCTTTTACTTTCTTTTCATCAAGAATTTTTCTTATTTCTTCCGCAATCTTTCTATTTTCCTCATATAAATCCTTTCCGATTTCCAAATCTATTTTATGCATAACAATAATGAAATGATATGATATTAAAATTTTTTTGATTTAAAGTTAAATAATGTAGTTAAATTTTGTCACCCCAATTTTCACTCTCTTTTTTAAATCTTAAAGCATCTATTAAGCCATGAGCATAATTTATGCACCCAAAAGCGGTAAAATAATCTTTTTTTTCCAAATAAAATATTGCATCTTCATAATATCTCTTTGCCATATCAACTATCTTAGCATCTTCTACTTTCTTGCAATTTTCTACAAATAAGGCTATATCTTTCTTTATTCTTTCCTCTATTTCCATATTCTTACCTCACCCCCTATCCTATTGCATTTTCCTAATATTATTTCTTTTACTTTTTCACTACATTTTACTTTCAAATTAGCATTTACATCTATAGAAAAATCCAAAACATTACTATTCTTACATATCCAAGAAATGAAGGATTTCTCATTTTTTGGAATACATATCTCTAAATAAGAAAATGGTAAAGAATTTTGTAATTCATCTATAAGCAAATTTATGTTTTCTCCAGTCATCGCGGATACCGGTACAACACCAAAATTAAAATTTTCTTTAACAATTTTTATCTTTTCTTCCAGCTCAATTTTATCTATTTTATCTATTTTGTTCATAACTATGATTATTTTTGGCTCTTCTTTCAGCATATAAATTTCCTTGAGAGAAGTATTTATTTTTTCCGTCATAGATTTTTTGTCGTCGGATGAATCCACAACTAAGAGAATTAAATCAGAGAAGGAAATTTCCTCAAGAGTTGAATGAAAAGCACTTATTAGCCAGTGAGGCAAGTCTCTTATAAAACCAACTGTATCTATTAAAAGAATTGGAAGAGAATCATTTAATTTTTTTGTTTTTGTAGAGAGTGTAGTAAATAATCTATTATCTATTTCAACATCTCCACCAGTTAATGCCTTCAAAATGGAACTTTTGCCAGCATTTGTATAACCAGTTATTGATACAACATAAAAACCTTTTTCCTTCCTCTCCTTCCTCATCAAACCTCTTTCTCCCTCAATTCTTTTCAATTCCTCTTTTATTTTTTTAATCCTCCTCTTTATCATTTCATAATAATCTGCAACCACGTATTCTCCTCCTCCTAAAAAACCAGGCCTCTCTTTTTCACTAGTTCTATGAAACAGTTCTCTCACAAAAGGTTTTTCATATTGCAACTTTGCTAGATTGACTTGCAATTTAGCCTCCTTCCTCTTTGCTCTTTTTGTAAATATCTCGAGAATCAATCTTATTCTGTCATATACCTCAATTCCTAGGCTTTTCTCCAAATTGTACCATTGAGAAGGGCGCAGAGAATCATTTACAAAGGCTATTTTAATATCTCTCTCCCTTACATACTTCTTTATTCCTTCTATCTTCCCCTTTCCAATATAATAGGAAGGATCTTCCCCTTTCTTTTGTATGAAAACCTTATCTATTTCATAGTTCAAGGATTCAACAAGAGAAATTATCTCCGATACATCCTCTTTTGTAGATATTACAATTCCTTTCACACCTTTTAATAACATTTCAAAATATAAACTTTCCAGTGGAAATGAAGGGGTGTGGGTAAAAGCCGATAATACTTAAAAGATGATAACAAAATGATAATAATCTAAAAGCTGATAATACTTCCTTTAAAATTTGCTAAATTCACTACCACTGGCTTTGCAGGATCAGGTAATAAATTCATTGTCCTCTGATAATCTGTTTGCTTCTGCCATGCGGATGCGTTCACCAAAATAACTCCTCTATAGCTCTCTATACAGGAAACATGCACATGTCCTGTAACAAATATATCTGGAACAATATCCACAACTAAATAATCTTCTCTTTCTGGAGCTAATGATGTTAAACCCCCATAAATTGGTGCAAGATGCCTTCTTCTAAGCATTTCCCTCATTATTTTTGTCGGATTATTCTGATTTAATCCTGGCAAAACTGATGCAAAATCTTGAATTGACTGACCGTGATAAGATAGAATTGTTGCATTGCCAATTTTTAAATAACATGGATTGCTAACAAAAATAAAATTTTTTCCCTCAAAAAATTGCCTTATTTCCCTTTCTAGGGGTGGTTGAGGGAGGGGCGGGCGCACCGCATCATGGTTGCCTGGTTGCAAAATTACTTTAATATAGGGGGGAAATTGAGAGAGCTTTTCAGAAAGACACTTATATTGCTCAAATATATCTTCTATTTCTAAGTCCTTTTCTTGATTTGGGTAAATGCCAATCCCTTCAACAAGGTCGCCAGATATAATTACATATCTAATTTTCCTCGCAACTTCTTTTTGTCTTTCTGTGCCGTTTTCACCGTTTAACCATTTTACAAAATGATTCCATTTCTTTTCTAAAAAGTTTTTACTTCCAACGTGTAAATCTGAAATGAATAGAACATATTTTTCCTCATCCAAAAAATTCTTCCTCCCCTCAATTGGAATCTCAGGCCTTACAATGTTTTTTGCAATAAAAAGGTCCTTGTTTTTTTTCCCATTAATCCCTATCACTTCATCATTCATTATTGAGGAATCAACATCTTTCGGAACATACACAGAAATTGAATCTTCATCATCTTCAATATCTAAAATAAATCCATTCTTTGCTTGTCTTATATCTCTGATAATCCCTATTATTGAAACATCTTCCTCTCCTCTTTTTTTAACCCTCTTTATATTTAAACAACCTCTCATCTCTTGCCTTCTTTTGATTATTTCTCTTATTTTAAAAAATCTATCTTTAAAAAGCTCTAAAAAATCATCTACTTTCCCAGAGCAGTTAGTTTTCTCGCCCAACTCTTTTATTATCTTAAACTCCTCCTCTTTTATTTCCCTTTTCCTCTCCTCCCTTTTTTCTATTTGCTCTTTCCTTATTTCTTTAAAAAGCTCATTTAATAAATCAACAGAAATTGCCAAAGGCTTTTCCTTCATATTTGAAATTTTTTCCAAGCAATCGAGAGGATCAATCCTCTTCTTTAAAATAAATTCAATCGCCTCCTGCTGTATCAGAAAGCCGTTCCTCTGAAAGAAATCAACGATTTTTGCTTCTTCCATTTAGCCAGCATGGAAATGCCGTGGGTGGACGCAAAAAGCAGACAGAGATTTACCCATGCTTATCTCAACCCCGCACCCCTCTGAGCATCAACAGTCTTGGACCGGACTGCTCCCTTCCGGGCCTGGCCCATTCTTCCAAGTAAAGACAGGCGGACAAATCCTCCAATTTGCCCACCTATCACCTTTGACCCCAGAGGACGAGGCCTCATCGTTCAGCAGTGGATCTATGCCTGCGGTTTGCGCCGCCCCACTGGCTTCGGCCCCAGCGAAAGGCGGTTTCTGGTTACAGGGGACGCCTAACCCCCCGGCCTATTCCATGCCTTTAGCCAAAAATAAAATAGATGAGATTAATAAATTTATGGCTTTCTCAAAAGCAAAAACTGACATCTAAAGAGGCGGTAAAATAACCATACCATTGATGCGGTTTGAAAAGCGACATCTCTAGCAAATCTCCAGAAAAACATTTCATATTTTTCCAGATTACCCCAGTAATAGCCCGCATAATAAGCATCTTTAACGACATAAATTGTAGCGATAACAAAAATCGCAATCATAATTATATCCACATAAAAAAACCATCTCTGCCATTTTCTTTCCATAGATAGTTAATAAAAAGAAATATTAAAATTTTATCCAAAAAGTTATAAGGGCATCATTTTATTAATATTATGCTGATAAATGTTTCTCCTTCTTGGATATACTGGCAAGGGAAAATTCAAAAGGTTAGTGAGCTTCATACTCCTTATTTTCTCCTCCTTTTTCCAGATAATGCAAATGTAGAGGAAGAGAGGAAAAGGCTTGTTGAAGCAATTCAGGGAGATGAAAAAATAAAAGGAATGGGGGAAATAGAAGAATACAATTCTTTCTGGGATTTTGAAAAGAAGAGAAAAGTTATGAAGGTATATGTAAATCATCCTTCTCAAGTACCAGAAGTGAGCGATAAATTATTCAACCTTGGTTTTTATACAGGAGAGCATGATATACCATATCACGAGAGGGTTTTAACTGATTTAGCATCCCAAGGCATATGGATTTTTGATACAAAAGGGAAGGAAAGAAAAATAGATGTAACTGTCTATGATATAGAAATAACAAAATATGGACAGAGGGATGCACCAATTGATATTATAGGTTACTCAAATCTTAACATATCTTTTGTTTCAAACAGCAATTTGCAAAATGAAGAATTCTTCTTTCAAATAACTGATATGCCAGAAAACGAAGAAAAAATCGAGCAACTGATTGCTAATGATGAGAATGAAGAAATAAAAAATTTGTTGAAATTTTGTAATATTGCAAGTAAATCAGATATAATAGCGGGACATAATATACTTGGCTTTGATAATTTACAGATAGAATCAAGAATAAAAAATTTATTGCAGAAATCAAGCATTCTTTCTGATGATGAAATAAAAGATTTTAAAAATTTTGTTGATAAATATACAAGAAGAGACCAATCTTTTCATTTTGGTGTTGCGACTGATACGACAATATTTTATCCATCAAGTTTTGATACATATCTTGCATCGAGAAAATTCTACTCTCTAGAAGATTTTAGCCTAGAAGGAGTTGCAAATTTTTTAGGCGTTGGAATAAAAGATAGAATAATTGTTTCATTGGAAGAGATGACTCTGGATGAAAAAACAATTAAGTATAATGAGCAAGATGTGATTGAAGAGGTAAGAATTTTTTTGAGCCTTGTTCAGCAGGGTTTGCCGTTGGCATTTACAACAGGTATGCCTTTTGAATTGCTTTTTTCTGCTGGTGCGGTGAAAATGTGGGACTATATGGCAATGATAAGGGCTTCATATCATAAGAAGATCATGCCTCCTATATGCAGGGTTTATGATATTGCAAAAAAGATAAGTAGCTATGGAAGCACTAAAAAAGAAATTGCGGAAAAAGTAAGGAAAGAAGGAGCTAACAAGGATATAATGAGAGTTGTTAAGTATGGCGAGGAGATGCCTGACTGGGTTGAATATCCATTTCTTATATGTGGAGAAAATAATGAAATTGCCTACCATTTTCCAGGCGGAATGACAATCAAGCCAGATAGAGACGCAAAAAGCCATTTTATTCCATGGTTTAAGGTAATAGTTGCGGATGTTGGAGCAATGTACCCAACAATATTGAGGGCTTTAAATGCGGGCGCAGACACTGTTGCATTAGCGGATGGTGAGCCAGATGAATGGGTTTGGCTGAAAAAGGTTCCTGAGAAATTTATAAGCAATAGAAAAGCGATTAAAGAAGGAGGAGAGGAATTTGTTGATAGAGGATTTCTTATAGGGGTAAAGATATCAAAAAATCCAGGTGTAATAAATCTTGCAATGAGAGGAATGATGGATTTTATAAGGAGGATAAAGAAAGAAATGAAGGAAAAAGAAGGAAAGGAAAAAAAGAGATTGCAGATGATGTATCAATCATTGAAGGCGGCGAGAAATGCGGGCACACATGGTATATTATCCGCTCCTATGGTTGCATGCAGGCAGTTCAATCTCTGGGGAGCTGCACTTATAACGACAAAAGGGCAAGAAATTTTGTATGATACACTTCGCACTCTCACTCAAAGAAATGCAAGAGTTGTTTATGGGGATACAGATGGTATATATGTTGCATGCTCCCGCTCAGCCTCTGAAAAGCTGAGAAAAGCTCTAGATTGCGAGAATGGTAAAGAGGATTGGATTTTGCATCCATCAAAGGTTTATGAAATTATAGAGGAATGTAACAGAAAATGGAGGGAAAAATTAAAATATGAGGAATTTGAGCTTGAAGCTGAGGAATATGAGGCAATGATATTTGTTAAGCATAAAAACTATTTGATTTTTGATGTTGAAAATGAAAAGGTAAAGATGATAACAAAAGGAAACAACTTTAAAGGAAGCGATAAGCCAGATATAGCAAGAGTAATTCTGGAAGATATAATGATAAATGTAATCAAGGAAAATTTAAGTTGGATAGATGAAGAAGCGGCGAGAGAAAATGTAAAAAACTCAATAAAAAATGTTACAGTAGAGAAAATAAAAAGTCTAAATATAGAAAATTTTGATATAAGTGCATTTACTCTTGTTCAATCTGTCCAACCTCACAAAAGATATAAACCAAATTTAAATGGTACTTTATCTGTTTATGGGGAGCGCTCCGCGGCTCTTGAAAAATTGATTGGAAAAATAAATGCGAGAAGAAAATTTAGATTTGTTATAACAAAAAAACCTTTGCCAGGTATAAGAAAACCAACAAAGAGTGGATTGAAACCAATACATTATATGTATCCATTAGAGCTTTTGAAAGATAGAAATGAGATAGATATGGAATGGTATAGAGAAATGATTAAAAATTTTGTTGAAGGCGCATTTGGATTGCCAAATATTGATTTTAAAAATCAAAGCGGGCTGGATAAATGGATGTAATCAAGAATAAATTAGAATGTATTTTTTTCCCTTTATATCCTCAACAAGTTCAAAAATTAGAGAATATTTTCCGCTTTTTATCATAAAACCTTCGTTGCTAGTAACCCATCTATCCTTTTCAATTATTCCTTTCCTAAAATATATATTGTTTAGCCATATTACTTCCTCACTCTTTCCTTTTATCTTATAAAATATGCAATTCCCTTCACCAACTATTTTATCTTTTTTTTGAGGATTGAAACCAAAGGCAACAAAATCAACTTTTTCAGATAGAAAAAAATCAATTTTTCTCCTATCCCCACTTAAATCAGATGGATTATAAACTTTTCTTGAATTTCCACTTGCAATCAATATTTCAAGTTGGGATAGGGCATCATTTATCTGCCTTTTAACATCATTTTCCGCTATACCAATTTCAGCTTTTCTCCAGGACAAATAAAAGATTGAAATTATGACAAATGAGAGGATCAAGCTTATAATCACTCTTACTGGAATTGTAAAACCTTTCTTATCCATTTTTTTCCACCGTTGCCTCGGGTGGCCATAAATCCGCTATTGGCATTGTGGGGGGCGTTATTGCAAAAAATAATGTTTTGAATGAAAAGTTAATTTCCCTATTATAGCCTATAACACTTTTAGTAACAGGATTTTCCACTGTTTCGTTTCTCCTTTTTAAAACTTGATTTTCATAGCCAAATAATTGGTTTGGGATGCTTTCATTTGAATCAAGAAGTGTGAGGCTATGGCTACCTTTTATTTCCACATACCATGAATTAATTGTAACAACCCACGGGGTTATAGGTGTTGGAAGGAGTGGTAAACCAAGTGGAAATAAGCATGTATTTTTGAAAACTTTTTCTTGAAAATCAGGATCACAATCTACTCCTATTGATATGCTTTCATTCCACTCTCCCTTTATTTTCATATCTAATAAACCAATGTTAAGAAAAGAAAAATCGATTTTTAAATCTTTTAATTTTTTTAAATCCATTTCTTTGCCAATTTTATCCTTTACTTTATTGGAAACTTCTTCATCCAAATCTAATGTTTCGCTCAAGCTTTTTTCTATGCTATCAAGATACCATTTCACACCCTCTAAAATGGCTTTTGCTCCAGCACTCTTATATAAATCTCCTTCTTTGTAATACTCTTCTGTGAAAGAGTAATAATTTTTTTTATTTTCCCTGAATTTCTGTAGCAAAAATTCTCTCTCCATATTTATTGAATCAATATTTGGGATATTATTTGCATCGATATTTTCTATCATCTTACTTTCATATTCTTTTTTATCTTCTTCAATCTTTTCCAGAATCCTTTCCAATTCTTTGAAAATCTCCCCTCCATTTTTAAGCCAACTGACATCAACCATCTCATCTAATTTATATTCTCTATCAATATATTCATTTTCCCCATTTAAATTAATAAAGCAATTTTCTCTGAAATCTACAAATTCATTTACGAATAACTTTAAAGCGGTTTCAAAATTATCATCTTCATGAGACTTTTCTCTGCAATCCAAGATTTTTTTATGAAAAACATCCTTTATATCATGCTCACTCATAGGAATTCTAAATTCAAATTCCCCAGATGCGTGATGAGTAACAGTGTATAAAACAGTTTCATTTTTTCCTCTATCAAAATACTCATAATATTCCTCTCTCCTAAGCTCAAATTTTACATTTTCGCTATATGGCAAAGAAGGCAAATCCCCTTTTTTGAGCTCCTTATCCACCCATTTTATTTCTCCTTCCCAATTGCCTTCCCCTACCCTTTCTCCCTTTTTAGTTCCTTCATACCATTCATTAAAACTCTTTACAATTTTTGCTCCACCTAAATTTACTCTATAAACATTTTCTACAGTTTCATTTATTTTTTCTAGAGTAGCGGGATTTTTAACTGTTGTGTTGAGAGAAATGCCAATAAAGAGATATTTTTTACCCTTTTCCTCAAATTCATACCCCTTATATTCGGTTTTATTGTTAAATTCTCCAGTTGACAAATTATATACATAAATTCTTTCATATAGCAGCTCTTGAGCAATTTTTAAAACAGGATTTATTTTTTTATCATCATTCTCAATTTTTTGCTCATTTTTCTTAATTTCAGAAATTCCTTCATTATAGACTTTTTCCTTATCAAACTCACAAAAATCTTTGAAAAAATCTTCTACTAGGGGCTCATCAAAAGAAAATGAATCATCTAGAAATAATTTTCCCAAATTTACAGTCGTTTTGAGCACAGAAACAATATCCACACTATTGAAAATTAAAAATTGAATGATTACCATGCCCAGATTTGTTATTGGAATAAGCCATCTATTGCTAACTATATTGTTTATCCCCCCTCCTCCATATTGAAGCAATGCTCTTATTTCAGTAATACCTTCTCCCATTACTGTAACAAATGTCATCAACGGTTTAAACTCTCCCGTTAAATTATTCTCATAATCTATAGAAAGCTCCATCAACAAAGGCAGGCGAGATGGAATTATTGCGGATATACTCAATTCTTTTTCATATTTCTTATCTTTCTCTAAGTCATGTATTTCAATTTTCATTCCATCAACAATTGTCTTCCAGTAAATTGTATATTCTTTATCATTTACGCCCAAAAATTCTACATTTCTGTCCAATTTCATCCTTATGTCATCTAACCTTATATTTTCATAGGATGGTTTTTCAATGACATTTATTGCATAATCTCCCACCTTATATTTATCATTTTTAAACATTTCTTCAAGATATTCACTCAGTGTATTATTAATTAAATCTCTTACCCAATTTTTGTTATATTTCATTATTTTCTCTTTGTCTAAGCTTTCAAAATATGGATCGCTTCCACCATATTTTCTCGCCAATTCATAATCTATTTTTTCATCATCTTTTGGCAGATAAAATACCGGATTTTCTCCTAAAACTTTCATTGCTTCAAGTCCCGCATATCTTAAAATTCTGACCATTTCCTGTTCAAAGTTTAATAAAGCATATTTTAGCGAAGAAGATTCCAAACTTTCAACATGCCTTGAAGAATATTCCTTTTGTAAGTTTGAGATGATTGAAGATGTAAATATGGCTCCCAATAGAAGAAAAACACCGAGCAAAGAAAATGGTATTCTCCCTTTATTATCCATTTTTCACCTCCATATAAATAGAGTAACTTCCGCCCTACAAAAATCAATTCTCTTAACAATTTTACTTATTTCCCCATAATACTCATCAATAAAGTCATTTAATCTCTCTTTCACAAATTCGACGATTTTATTGCGTGCATAATCAAACTTTTCTTCCAATTTTTCAAAAGATTCTTCCATCATTTGCTCAAACAGCTCCTGAAATTTCTCTTCTATAAATTCGCCCAAAAAACTATCTAATTTCAAAATATCATTATCAAAAATCCCTGATTTCTTTACAGTTTCATTGAAAATAAAATCACAGATATTTTCTCTTAAACTCTCAAATAAATCTTTTAGTGTTTCATCTATAAAATCCTCTATAATTTCATTCAAATATTCCTTAATTTTTTCCTTATCAATTTCATTCTTTATTTTTTCTATCTGAAGCCCAATAGATGTTATAAAGGAAGGAGGCATCATAATCAATAGACGAGATGAATAAACACCTTTATCAGGAATTTCATCTCCAACGCATATTTTTCCTCCAAAATCTAACCCAATTATGGGTTGCCATACCGCAGTAAAATTGAATTTATATCCCTTTAGATTTTCCCTAAAAAATTCCTCAATCTCTTCTTCAAGATTCCTCTCAAAACCTTTAACAAAAAAGTTAAAATTTTTTCCTTCACATCTTATCTGGCATAGCAGGCAAGTTGAAACAAGCTCACCATAAGATAAATGAAGCGATTCCTTGCCCAAAAATTTTTTTATTATCCCCTCAACAAACCCCTTCGCTTCTAAATCAAATAAAATATACTGGAAATCATTTGTATTACTGCTCAAAAAAGTATATAATGCCTCATTCACCCTTTCCTCATTTTCCTTTTCCTCATAAATGCTCGCCATCTTCCCGCCAAAGAGGGCGGGCGCCAGCACCATTGCTGATATAGATACCATTATACAAAAAATGATGGCATCCTGCATTATTGAAATTCCCTTTTTTCCTAATCCCATATGATCACCGTTACCCATCCATAATCTATTTCCGCATCGTTCAGCATGATAGGCATTGATTTTGAAGCAGAGATTGCATTTTTTCCTTTCTTTTCTCCTATTTCAAAAATTTTATTTCTAACCTCAACTTTTAGAAGAAAATCTCTCTTTATAATGCCCTTCATTTCTTCATAATTTTCGTTTTTAATTTTTTTGGCATCAATGCAACCATTCCTAATCACTGGACTGTTTTCATTTGTCAATTTTTCAAGCAAGTAATTTGCATCCGCATATCCATCTATACTCCTGACCATTTCTTTATAGGAGAGATATACACCTGCTATTAAGGAAAAAAATATTGCAAGAGCCATCATTACTATCAAAAGAGAAGGAAGAGCAGTAAATTCTTCAGATGCCCTTTTATCTCTTATAAATGAGAACATATTCCTCACCATAAATTTCCATTTTTTCTATAAAAACTTTTTCTTTTGGATAAATTATCATCTGCTCATATGAAAAAAACTTTATTGATTTTGAAAGATTCTCCGCCAAATAATCTTTTGGATTAGAATATCCTAAATCCTTGTATCTCTCCTCCTCTATAAATTTTTTTAGCTCCTCACCGCTTTTCCAATCCCAATTGTCACAACGAGGATAAATCTTTATCAGCAACTTTTTATTAACCTCTATATTTTTCCTTATTCTTCCATCATTCCTTATAACTCTTATATAATCCGTGGATATGCTCACCTGATAACTAAAATTTTTATCAAGAAATGTAAAGGTTTGATAGCTTGGAAAACTATTGAGATCAACTCCATATATTGCTGATGCAAAATTTGATGCAATATTTTTTATCTCCGCTTCTTTTATCCAATCATTGTAGAATGCAAATCCAGCAATACTCAGAAGAAGAAAGGAAGTGGCTAAAAAAAGGCTAAATTGAGAAAGCAACCAGGATATATCTCCATTATTCCCCAACCTGTATTTCAACATATTTCTCCCCGTTCTTTTTCAGCTCGAGCGTTAGAAAATTTTTTCCAGGGTAAATCTTTTGATCGCATCTCAAATTTACATCTGAATATAAAACCCTGTTTTCATTCCATTTCATAACTATTCTAATTGATTTATCTCTTATTTCAACAAAACTAACATCTTTTCCTATATTCACCTCCATTGATTTCCTTGTGCCCTCCTCTGCCTGCGCCGCCATCAGATTTGCCTCGCTTATAATTTTTCTAATTTCTTTCTCTGCCTCCTCTATTCTATAATTCCTCCAGGTTTTATATAGGGCAAAAGATATAATTGAGATGGCAAGGGATGCGATAATAATCATGATAAGATATTGAACTGGTGTTTCTAAAATCCCTTTATTTTTCATTTAATCACCTTTCTTCCAAATGTAAGAATTATGAAAATTCCTCCGATTATTGCAATAAAAGGAGGTGAGGAAACAATATTTTGATAACCCAGAAAAACCATAATTGCTACTATTATTAAAAGCAATCCAACCCCAAAACTTGTTATTTCAATCGGTAATATTATTCTCTCCAGCCTTTTTGTTGATATCTTATTTTCTATTTCCGCCAATTTCTTCTCCATTTCCTTAAATTTCTCATTTTCTTCTTCAAGAAAAACTATTGGCTTAGC
The DNA here is from genome assembly GCA_014361195.1 of Thermoplasmatales archaeon. Classification (NCBI taxonomy): domain Archaea; kingdom Methanobacteriati; phylum Thermoplasmatota; class Thermoplasmata; order Thermoplasmatales; species Thermoplasmatales archaeon. The sequence continues at coordinate 135,634 of JACIWA010000003.1, forward strand.
TCTCTTAATTTCTTTTGCCTCTTTTTTCTCATAAAAATTTACATTTTCTCCAGATAATCTTCTCTCTATTGCATCTATTCTTTTATCTAGTGCTTCAACATTTTGCTCTATTTTTAAAATCCATCCTCTTATTTCCGCATCTTCTCTTGTATATTTTCTCTCCTCCTCTTTTTTCTTGACTTTCATTTTCTAACTACCTTTATTTTTTCAATACCTTCATACTTTTCATAACCAATAGCTCTTACTTCTATACTTAAATAACCTTCATTTTCTTCAAGATGGGGCATAAAAGCAATTACCGCCTTTCCATCTATAGTTTTTTGAGATGAAAAATTTCCTAATCCCTTAATTATTACATTTGCACCGCTAATTGGCTTAGAATTTTCATCAACCACAGTTACTTCTATTAAAATTTCTTTTCCATCAAATTCGTAAATGTCTTTGTCCCAAGAAACAATTAGTGAAGGAGATGGTTTAAGAGTTCTAATATAAGAGACAACAATAAAAAGAGCAAATAAGCCAATAGCCAGGCTAACAATGAATTTCAGAGGTAAATCAATTGTTCCAGAAGAATTCATTCTACGATGAAACTCTTAATATTAATATGCCTTCATCATCAACAAAGCTCTGATAACCAGATGCCTTTACCTCTATTCTCATGTAAATCTCTTCTTGATTTTCCTCAAGTTTTGCACCCTTGATGTTTATTTTTGCAACCCCAGTTGCATCTGTTTTGTTACTTCCTGCGGTCCCCGCCCCACTGATTGTGACTGTTGCACCACTAATTGGCTTATTGGTATTTTTTTCATATACTTTTATCTCTGCGGTAAAATCAATGTTCAGCACCCTTTCCATTCCTTTCGCTTTTACCCTCACCAAATAACCTTCGCCACTGATCACATTTCCACTTCCTGTGATCTTGGTACAGGTTGCTTCTATTGGCTTATCAAATGTTATATATTTCATCATTGCGAGAACTGCTGCAAGAACTGCAACTGCAATTACAACTATTATTATCAGATACATTGGCAAACCTTCTATCCCCCTTTTATCTCTAAACAAATTCCTCCCTTTCCTCATAAAAGTATATACAAAAATTATTTATAAATTTTTTTTTAATCAACTCGCCTAAAATTGCAAAATACCTAAAATTTAGGTAAGCCGAAATATTTTTAAATATTCATAAATTTCAGAGCCGTGGAAATACCTCTTGTTGATTTAGAACCTGGAAAAGAAGGAATAATTGCATCCATAGAAGGAGGTTTTGGCCTAAAGAGAAGAATAAGGAGTATTGGACTAAGAGAAGGAAAAAATTTAAGGGTAATAGCATCTCATCCCTTTGGTGGGCCAATAGTTGTTGAGGTAGATGGAAGGGAAATAAGTATTGGAAGAGGAATGGCAATGAAAATATTTGTTGAGATAAAATGAAGATAGTTTTAATGGGCAATCCAAATGTTGGAAAAAGCGTAATCTTTTCTCGCCTCACTGGAGCAAATGTAGTAGTATCCAATTATCCTGGCACAACAGTTGATTTCACAAAAGGGAAAATGAGGCTAGAGGGAAAAGAGGTTGAAATTATAGATGCTCCTGGCACATATTCCTTAACTCCTTCAAATAAAGCGGAAGAAGTTGCAAAAAAAATTATGGAAGAAGCAGATTTGATAATAAATGTTGTTGATGCAACAAATCTTGAAAGGAATTTATTTCTTACACTGGAAATTATTGAAGAAAAAAAGCCGATTGTTGTTGCCTTAAATCTATGGGATGAAGCAAAACACAAAGGAATTGAAATAGATTTAAAAGAATTGGAAAGGCAATTGGGTGTGCCTGTTGTTGCAACGGTGGCATTGACTGGAGAAGGAATAAAAGAATTGGTAGAAAGAATTAAAGATGCGAAGGTTAAGGAGAGAGAAAAGACAAGCGATGATGAAAAATGGGTTGAGATAGGAAGAATTATAAAAAATACTCAAAAAGTAAAACATCGCCACCATACTTTAAGAGATAGATTATCTGAGCTATCAATAAAACCACTCACTGGATTGCCAATAGCAATTTTTGTTTTAATTATCTCCTTTTTATCAGTAAGACTTCTAGGAGAAACTTTGATAAATTATTTCTTTGATCCAATTTTTTGGTTCTACAAGATATTTGTGATGAAAATAAGCAATTTTTTAGGAGAAGGAATAGTCCACGATATCATTGTGGGAAAATTAATTGATGGAGAAATAGATTTCATGCAATCCTTAGGGATAATTACAACAGGCTTGTATGTTCCTTTTGGTATTGTTCTTCCCTATATATTTTCCTTTTACCTAATTCTTTCAATACTTGAAGACACTGGCTATTTACCCCGCCTCTCTACGCTATTAGACAATATTTTCCATCGTTTAGGAATGCACGGCTCGGGCGTAATACCTCTTTTTCTTGGCTTGGGTTGCAATGTTCCTGGTTTGCTATCTACAAGAATACTTGATACAAAAAAGCAGAGGTTTATAGCAATAACTCTTATAAGCATAGCAATTCCATGCATGGCACAGACCGCAATGATCTTCGCTCTCTTAGGGAGATATGGAATAAAATATATAGCAATAGTTTATTTAACCTTGGGAGCAATCTATACTACTGGTGGTTTGCTTCTAAACAGATTTTTAAAAGGAGAAAGTATTGAAATATTTTTAGAAATTCCTCCTTATAGGCTACCAAGCATTTCCTCAATCTTCAAAAAAACATGGATTAGAATAAAATGGTATCTTTCAGATGCCCTCCCATGGCTTTTCACAGGTGTTTTCATAACAACTATCCTCTACTCTTTAGACCTATTTTCAAAAATCTCGAGCATATTCTCTCCATTTATGAAACCCATATTTGGATTACCCGGCGAGACAGCTTTCCCATTACTCATAGGATTTTTTAGAAAAGATCTGGCGGTTGGCCTCCTGATGCCCCTCAACCTCACCGCCCCTCAAATGGTGGTGGCGGTGACCGTGCTTACAATTTATTTCCCGTGTGTTGCGTCTTTTGCGGTTTTATTTAAGGAGCTGGGAAAGGATGCAATAAAGACAGTGGCAATAATGCTATTCACTGCACTTTTTGTTGGATTTATTATGAAGACAATACTTATTTAAAACCCCATGATATTTCATTTATGAAATTTCTCCCATTGTTCCTAACCTTACTATTTATAACCCCAATTAATTATGAATTGCCTTTAGAGGGAAATAGTGTTTATAGTAATGCTTGCAGGTATAATATTCAGGGATGGATATATGTTCATATAGAAGGCGATGCCTATGAGCGAGGTTATCAGCATGGCTATTTATTGTATGCAGAAATAATAGATATGATTTATAGATGGAGCAATATTATTCATAACTGTCCATTTATTATTAAATATTTACCAGTTGATGTAAATTCATCAAGATATGAGGAAATATCAGAAAAATGGTGGGAGGGGTGTAAAAAACTTTCGATGAGAATATTTTGGCCATATTATCCAGAAGAATATAAGGAAGAAATAAGGGGAATAGCGGATGGGGTAAAAGCAAGAGGAGGAAAAGTATATGGGAAGGAAGTGACATATGAAGATATACTAACCCTCAATGAAATGTATGAACTGATGAGCATATTGACGAATTTTCCAAAAGGATTTCACCTTTTAAAAGATATTTTTAATCTCTTTTCTTTTTCTAGCAGAGATTTCTATGAATTTGCCCTCTCATTTTATCCAATTCATCATTGCAATGGCTTCGCAGCGGTTGGGAATGCAACAAAAGATGGAAATATTGTTATAAGCGATAGTGTATGGTGCGGGGGATGGTGGTATAGCTATTATATTGCACAGAGATGGAATGTAATACTTGATATAGAGCCGAGCAATGGCCATCGTTTGATTATCTCAACTTCTCCTGGTTATATATGGAGCGACGAAGATTTCTGGCAAAATGATGAGGGCATTGCAATGATTGAAACAACTTTCATACAAGGAGTTTTTAAACTGAGAGGTTTGCCTCTTGCAGTAAGGGCAAGAATGGCTATTCAATACGGAAGCAGTATAGACGATGTAATAAAATATCTTCTTGAAGGAAATACGGGTGTAATGAATGCTCAATGGCTTATAGCGGATGCAAAAGAAAAGGAAATAGCACTTTTTGAATTCGGCCTCTATCATTATAATATCATAAGGAAAAAAGATGGGTTTTTATGGAGTGCAAACAATCCTTTTGATTTCAGGGTGAGAAGAGATATCATAGGATATGAAGTTCTTAAAGCTCCTCTATTCAGGCTCGCTCACATTTTGTTTAATGCAACTGGCTACCAGTATTACACCCTTTTTTATACACCTTCAGAAAGAGATATAAAATTTGAAGAACTTGGAAATCAATATTATGGTAAAATAGATGCAGAAGTTGTTAAGAAAATAATGTCCTCTCCTCCAATAACTGATTTTACAACAGATTGCAAAATAACAGACGGGAATTTAATATTTAACAATTCTCTATGGGCATTTTTTGGAAACCCTATATATGTATGGAACACATCTTCATTGAGCAAACTGAAAGGTGTTGTGGATGTTCCGCCCGCTGGATGGGTTAGAATTGATGGCGTTGCTTATAATTTCTCTCCAAATTTTGAAAAAGGGGCGAGTGGTAAAGGAAGGGAAGGAAAATTGTTATGGGCATTTGAGTTTGGCGAGAAGAATCATGAACATGCAAATCTTAAAAGCGATGGGAAAAATGTATATGGATATTATGGCAGAACATTATATGTTTTGAATGAAAATGGTAGCTTGATAATGGAGAAAGATTTTGGTGAAGAAATAAATGATTTAGAGATAAAAAATGGAATAATATACGTTTCAACAGATGAAAATTCTTACTCATTTTCAATTGATGGAAAAGCTTTATGGAAGGGAGAAGGAGGAAAGGATATTGAGATAGGTGATAGGGTTTATACAAGCAATGAACTGATAAAATACAAGGATAAAATATATTGGGTAGAGGGAAATAAAGTTTATTGCGATAAATGGAGCTATGAAGCAAATGGAAAAATTTTATCTTTGATGGTAGAAGATAATGTGTATGTTGGGGCAATAGATGGGATTTATTGCTTGAATAAGGATGGAGAAATGAAATGGAAATATACCACTGGATGGGGTGTTATAGATATAGATATCGGGGAAGAAATTTATTCCGCCTGCTTAGATGGAAATTTGTATTGTATTGGTAAAGATGGAGTGATAAAATGGATTTTTACCACAAATGCATCTCTTAAAGGAGTTGAAGCATATGGAGATAAAGTTTTTATTTCTTCAACAGATGGAAGATTTTATGCCATAAATAAAAGTGGAAAAGTTGATTTCAGCTTTTCACCCTCTCATGAAATTCAAGGTTTGTATAACTATATCACAACTCCTATATCAAAACCTGTTGCAATAGATGGTAAGATAATTTTTTCCGCAAACGGAAAAATATATTGTATGGATGCTGAAACAATAGAAATTTTAAATAAAGAGAAAAGGAATGGATCGCCATTCATAATTTTAATTGCAATAATTGCCATCCTCCTTATAGCCATCTTTTTTATCAGGAGAAGAAAATAAAATTAAATATCAATTTAATTTACATTTGTGGAAAGAAATGAAATAAGGGTAGCAATTCTTCGGATGGAAGGAACAAACTGCGAGGAAGAAACTCTCAATGCTTTTCTTCGCCTCAAAGTAAATGCGGAATATGTGCATCTCAAGGAATTTGAAAGCGGAAAAAAGAGCTTGATGGACTACCAGTGCATATTTTTGCCAGGCGGTTTTTCCGCGGGCGACTATGTGAGGGCGGGCGCAATATTTTCATCTCGCCTTAAAGCGAGTGTTTTCAGGGAGCTTGTAAGATATGTTGATGAAGGATATGCAATTGCTGGAGTTTGCAATGGATTTCAAGTACTTGTTGAACTGGGTCTTCTTCCTGCTCTTAATGGAATAAGTGAGGAGCCAGAAGCATGTTTGGCAACAAATGATTCAAATAGATTTGAGTGCAGACAAACTTTGCTGAGGCATGAAGGGAATTGCAAGCTAACAAGGAACATTAAGAAAGGAAAAGTTTGCTTGATTCCATGTGCTCATGCGGAAGGAAAATTGATTTTTAAAAATGAAGAATATGGGGAAGAAGTCAATGAAAAGCAAGTTGTTTTTAGATATGTAAATTCGGAAGGAAAAGAAGATGCATACCCATTTAATCCAAATGGTTCATATGCAAATATTGCGGGAATAACAAATCCTCAAGGAAATATCCTTGGAATGATGCCCCATCCTGAGAGAGCTTTTTATAGGTGGCAAAACATTAATTGGCGGAGCGGGGATGGAAAAGGTATATTTGAAGGAATAATTAAGTATATAGAAAGAAGATGTTAAGAATAAGGGGTAATTTTGTGGAAGAAAAAAATAAAATGAGCCTAATCGAGGCATGCTATCTGCTTGAGAAAGGAAAGACTGAAGTAGCAATTGATGGAAAAAAAGTTGATTTTGAAGAATTTTTAAAGCACGCTACTTGTGTTTTCAATGATTTTGAAATAAAGTATCTAGTATATCGTGATTTAAGGGAGCGTGGCTATATAGCGGAAATTGGAGATGATTTTCTTTTATATGAGCGTGGAAAAAAACCACCTGCAGAGCCATCATTTATTGTAAAGGCAATTTCTGAAAGAGCAAGATTCAAAATAGAAGATATTGTTGATTGGCTTTCTAAATCTAATAAAAAAATAATAATCGGGATTGTTGATGAAGAAGGAGATTTAACCTATTACTCAGTTAAATTTTTTGAAATGAAAGGAGAAAAGAAAAAAGAGAATTATAAGGGCAATATAGTGGTGCTAAATGACAGAAGTGTTGTTTTTGATGAGCAATTGATAAAAAAAATAAGGAAAGAAGGCATCGGGAGGGATTTTGGAAAATATTCTCAACTTTCTTTAATGGAAAGTGCATATATGGCGAAGAATGGGGCAAATCTTATTAAAAATGGTGATCCAATATCTTTAAAGGATTTTATAAAGAATGCAAAAACTATTCAGCCAGATATAAGTGAAAGATTGAAAATTTATGAAGATTTGAAGAATAAAGGAAAGCTTCCCAAAACAGGATTCAAATTTGGCTCACATTTCAGGGTTTATGATGGAAAAATCGAAGAACATGCTCCATATCTAGTTCATGTTATAAAAAACAATTACACCGCAACATGGGCGGAGATAAGCAGGGCGGTAAGGCTTGCTCAGTCTGTTAAAAAGGAAATGATATTTGCGGTTGCTGGGAAGGAGATAAAATATATAAGAATAAAAAGAATTACCCCATAAATGAAAAAAATTGCAGTATTTATTATTGCATTTCTCATGCTACCAAGCTTTGCTCATTCAAAAATTGATAAGAGAGAAATAAAGGTTGCAATTTATGACTCAATTTCCCCTTCTGTTAGACTTGTAGAGAGAGCTTTTAAATATGCATGGGAAGAAGATGGAATTAGATATGAAATTTCTGCAAAAAGAATTGATTATAAGGATGTTGTAAATGATGGTTTGAAAGATTATGATATTCTTGTAATAGGGGCAAGCGGAAGGCAGTATTTTCATGGATTGAGTAAAACATGGAGAGATAAAGTTAGGGAATTTATAGCCAGCGGGAGAGGATATATAGGGATTTGTGGGGGAGCAAATATTGTTTCAAAAGGATATGAAAAACCAAAACATTTTTTTGATTTTATTATAAATTCAGGTTGCCTTAAAATAGTTGATGCATATATAAATGATGACCAAGATGAGGAATGGCAATATCTATGGAAAGAAATAGGCGATTCAAGGATACCTTTGAAAAATGAAATAATAGCTCCTCATCCAATTTTTGAAAATCTTTCATATCGATACATCACTTATGGTGGAGGCCCAGGAATGTATGGAATGAGAGAAGCAAAAGGAATTGCAATTTATGCGGACGAGCCGATGGAGGTAGCACCATTGCATTACTGGGTATGGTTGGGGAAATGGATTCCTTATAAAAAAATTAAAACTGATATAAAAGGACAGTACTCAATTGCTGAAACATTTTATGGAAATGGGAAAGTTATTGTATTCAGCTCCCACCCAGAAATACCATGTGGAATGAATGGAAGTGTTTATGAGTTTTTTGGAATCTCAATATATGGGGTTCCAAGATATGTTTATTCATGGGTTAATGGAAATAATACAAATATGAGCTATAATTGGTGGATATTGAGGAGGGCAATAGCATATACCCTATCTCTCCCTCTTCCTCCAATGGAAGAGCTATTTATTTACTTAAGATACTCAAGTGGGGAAATAATTGCATATGTAGAAAATGCGGAAAAAGTTATTTTTTATGTTGATGGTGATCTCTATGAGATTAAAAATGAACCACCCTTCAAGATATCCATAAATGACGGAAAAATGCATGTTGTAAAGGCGGTTGCTTTAAAAGGAAATGCAGAAGCATGGGATGAAATCACACTAAACACTTAACCTCCATATCTCATCTCCCAAATGATGAATATTTTCAACCGCTTTTCCCTTACCCTTCTTTTTTATCTCTTCCGCATCCATTAAAGCTTTACCCACCGCAATTGGATTACCTCTTGCATCTCTAACCCAGACCATATCTCCCTTTTTTATCTCCTCATCCATCTCAATTATTCCAGGCGCCATCACATCCGCCCCGCCCACTATATGCTTTATTGCGCCATCATCAACCGTTAAGTATTTCTTTTTTGGACTATATGCTCGGAAGCCCGCTAAATTCAAAAAAAGTCTTTCATCTATAAAGAAGGCAACAAATTTTTTATTTATAAGCAATATTTTCATATCTTTGAAATCTGCAATTTCTACCTCACCTTCTATTTTGCAATCAAGCTGATTTTCTATTTCATCAAGAATTTTTCTCGCCTCTTTTTTTCTTAAAACATGCCTATTCTTAAACATTAAAATTAATTTTCTCAAAATTTAAATACTTATTTCTCATAACAGAACATGCTTGAAGGTAGATGCATAAGTTGCGGAAGAGGACTAACATTAGAAGGGCATTCTCAGTTTCCCTGCCCGGAGTGCGGGGCATTGATAAAGAGATGCAGGAATTGCAGAGCTCTTTCTGCAAAATATAAATGTAATGAATGTGGTTTTGAGGGGCCATAACATGGGAAAAGTAGCGGTAAAAATAAAATTAATGCCATCTGATATCTCAATAAATCTGGAAGAAATTAGATATCAAGCGGAAAAAATCATGCCGGATTATGCAAAAATAGTAAGGCATGAAATAATTCCTGTAGCATTCGGATTGAACGCTCTGCTATTAACAATTATAATGCCTGATCAAAGTCCTGATGAAGTAGTTGAAAAACTGGAAAAAATAGAAGGAGTAGAGAGCTTAGAAGTTGAAGAAGTTGGTTTGATTTAAATATTTTCCTTCCTAAGTAATTTATCATATTTTAGATAGGGAATTAGCAATATTATCCCTATTATAAAACCCCCTAATATAAATCCTATTATAACCCACAAAAGCTGTTTCTCCTTTGCCTTCCTGTAATCCTTGTTATCTATTAGAGTGTTTATTTCCTTTATATTGGTTCTTATAATGAAGTCAGTTACTCCAAAAATTATGAAAATTATTCCTACAAGTAATATTAGGGTAACTACACCTATTACTAAAAATATTATTGCAAATATGAGCGCTATTATTCCCGCAACATTATTCAAACTTTTATTGTTTGTGCTTCAGGTGGAAGTTCCATGATGTAATATATTAAAACATATTTATATTATTTGGTTAATCAATTAATGCAATGCCTTTTTATACCTTTCTTCTATAAAATTTTCATGAAAAGGGTAAGTGTTAGAATATATGGAAAAGTTCAGGGGGTTTGGTTCAGGGCTCATACAAAAGAAATGGCGGATAAACTTGGCTTGTGTGGGTGGGTGAAAAATATGCCTGATGGGAGTGTATGGGCTGTTTTTGAAGGAGATGAAAGGAGAATAGAGGAAATGATTGAATGGTGCCATCACGGCCCTCCTCTTGCAAGAGTAGAAAGAGTGGAAATAAATGAAGAAGAGCCAAAGGGTGAGAAAGATTTCAGAATAAAATATTAGCCAATTTCTAGCCCCATTTTTTTAATTTTTTCCTCAATTCCTTCTATTCTGCCGTGTAAATAAACTTTTCTGCAATGAGGTGTTGCATCCTTCATCTTAAACAAAATTTCATCATTTATTTTCACATATTTAGGGGCAATATGTCCAAAAGCAACATTTTTTTCAATAGCAATTTCACTGAAGCGCGGAGCATAATGCCCGCCCCCGATTCCTATCGCAGAAAATGCCTCTTCCTTAGCTTCGGAAAATTCAAGAATCGCCTCCGCCACCGCCTGGCATGCTTTTTCATCATTCCACTCCTTTCTTGTGCTCCCTATCTCGATAAAAAAAGAGGGTTTTTCAAGATATGGGCCATGATGTGTTGCTTCATAGCAAACTTCATAACTTTCGAGATTTTTTTCTTTCAGAGTTTTAATCGCATTGAGCATAAGGAAAGGGTTGCATTTGATTATCTCTCCATTTTTTCCACCATATTCCGCATTTCCAAAGTTTCCTATAGCATGCACGCTTAAAGTTTTTTTATTTTGAGACGATGAATGGCGAGATGCAAAAATTATTGTATCCACTCTATATCCTTTCTCCTCTATCTCCTTATCAATATTATCATGATATATGTGCAAATCATCTATAAAGTAGAGCAAAAAATCTTCTGAAATAAGCAATCCTTTCTCCTCCCTCCATTTTCTACTTCGCAATATAAATTTTGAAATGTTGATGCTTGCCTCATCTTCTTTTGAGAAAATTATACAGAGCATAGGAGAATAACTTAAATAGATAAAAAAATATTTGGTTAATGCCATTGAACAGGAAAAAGGAAGAGCTGGAAGCATTTATAAGAAAGCTTGAGCAACAGGCCCTGGAAACAGCAGAAGAAAGGCACCCAATTTATGTTGAAGCGGGTTTAAAGGATGCTAAAATTGTTCTTGATGTTGGATTTGGCTCAGGAGCGGTAACAAGAGATGTTTGTGCTCATACAAGTGGCGAGGTTATTGCAATTGATGACTCTTTTGAAATGCTTGAAATAGCAAAAAAAATGCTGGAAGGCGTAAGAAATGTTAATCTCTACATAGCGGATGCCCATTTTCTTCCTTTTAAAGATGAAACATTTGATATTGTAACTTGCAATCTTCTTCTTATGTGGGTAAAGGATCCACAAAAAGTAATAAATGAAATGGCAAGAGTTACAAAGAAAGGAGGTAAAGTTGTTGCAACTCTTGAACCAGATTTCGGTGGAAAGGTGCATTGGCCACCATTTCCAGAAGTTGATGAGATATTTTCAGGAAAAGCAATAAAAAATAGAGGGGGGGATCCATATATAGGGAGGAAATTAAGAATGCTATTTGTTAGAGCGGGATTAAAAACAAAAATAGGGTTAGGGAATAAAAGGATATGGGTTTGCGAAGAGGATAGATTATCCTTTTTAAGAGCAAAAAATTTTTATGAAAATGTTTTGATGAGGGAAGGTTTAAGCAAAGAAAAAATAGAGGAATGGGAAAGGGAGCATTTAAAATCAATTGAAGAAGGAATTGAATTCAATTTCTTCCCCCAATTTTATGCAATAGGAATAAAGGAATAATTATTTTTTCCTCAACAAAAGTATTGATGGAAGCAATGTTATGGATGCAATAAAGGAGTATAAGATGGTCAAGCACATTATCACTCCAAATTGCCTCTCTGGTGGCATAGGCGAGAAAATGAGCATGGAGAAGCCCGCAATTGTAGTTAAAGCTGCCCCAACTATGGCGGAGCCGGTGGAGGAGAGAATTTCAAACATGCTTTCTTTGCTTTTATCTGATTTTCTGAATCTATCTGTTATATGAATTGAGTAAGTTATTCCTAAGCCAATTGTAAGAGATGTTACCATTATTGTCATAACATTTAAAGAATAATTCATCAATGCCATGCTACCAACTATCCATATTGAAGCAATTCCAACAGGAAGAATGTTTAAAAACCCGAGAATAAAATCTTTATATATTATTGCCAGAATTATTATGGAAAGTATTATGCATATCAGAGTTGATTTAATTTGATTTTTTACAAGCGATGATGTTATTGTATATGTCAATATGGTTGGGCCGGTAATTATTGCATTTCCTAATATATCTTCCTTCAATTGATTATAAAACTTCTCTATATTCTTATTTACATCCCCACCAGATGAAATTGCATTGTTATAAATTATTATGAGAGATGCATCATATTCCCCATTTTTTCTATGCAAAACTCTCCTTATTTCATTTTTATATTCCTTATTTTCATATAAATAGTCATAAATGTTTTTTACATCCTCATCGCTTTTCGGCAATCCATCCTCGCCTATATTAAATTTTTCCGCAATTGTTCTATTCTTTTTTACCGCATCTTCAATTAAGCTAACTACGGACAAAACCTTTATTCCACCATCAGGAGTTTTTAAAATAAATTCATCATCCTTCATATTTTTATGCATTTCCTTAATTTCTTTTAATGTCTTTAATTTAGTAACATTTTCTTCTATTATTATGTAATCTTCGCTCTGAATGAAAAACGGAAAGTTTTCATTTATCTTATTTAAAGTTTTTATTGATGGGCTTTCCTCTGGTAAAAATTCCTCTATCCTGAAACCTGTTTTTACATTTCCCATACTGAAGAGCATTATAATTGTAAAAATAGAGAAAAATAAAATGACAATTTTTGGTTTTTTAACAACAAAATTTGTTTGTTTTTTAATCAAGAAATCAAAGGAAAAAGATTTTTTCTCATATAAACCAAAATCATCTTTTTTATCAATAAAATATCTCACTGAAGCAAGAAGTGTAATTGTTACAATAAAAGTATAAATTATTCCAATTGCACATAAAAAACCAAAATATCTTAGAGGAGGAATTGTTGCGGTAAGAAATGATAGGAAGCCTATGCATGTTGTAATTGTTGCAAGAAATAAGGCGGTGCCCGTATTTGCTATTGCATTCGCTATTGCTTCGCCCGCCCTCTTTCCATTGTTTCTTTCATTTATATATCTATGGAAAAGATGTATGGAATAATCCACACCGAGCCCCATTATAAGAGGCATTATTGCAACATAGAGGGCATTAAAATTTATATTAAGAATGGACATTGTGCCGAAAGTCCATATTAAGGAAATGAAAAGACCAGCGAAAGAGAGAATAACATAAGATATCTTCCTTAAATCTAAAAACAGGAGAAATGCTATTGCAATGAATATTCCAATCCCTATTATTCTATTTGATTTATCAGTCATTTCATTTATTTCATTTGATATTATTTTTTCTCCAGTTATTTTAAATTCTTCTCTTTTTATATTTCTCAATCTCTCATAAAAAGAATCAAAATCTGATGAATTTATCTGGAAAAGAACAATTGTTGATTTTGCCTTCATTTTTTCATAATCTTTTGATAAAATCATCAGAGCGGAATTTTTCATTTCATCCATGAATTCCGGTTTTAAGAATAAAACAAAAGAAGAATTTAATGAATCAATTTCTGACCATAATTTATCAATGTCCTTCAATGAAATGTTGTGATTCAAGAAATCCATTCCAACAATCTTTTCATCTATTGCAAAACCGAACCAGGGAAATTTATATTTTCTTAAACCTATTTTAATCTCTGTTAGCTTTGAAGGAAGCTCCATGCTTCCAAATTTTCCTATACCAAATTTACCGAGCTCATCCTTATCAATTTCAATAACCACTCTATTTCCTGATGTGTAAAATTTGCTCTCATTTAGTTTTACAGGGAAATATGTTCCATTGCTAAAAACCCATATGTAAACATTTTCTTCTTTATCCCTTTTCTTCAAATTTTCTTTAAGACCCGCCCCAAATACCCATATGGGTAGTAAATCATCTCTTGCAGATATCTTATAGGGGACTGAATTATCCCCTATTTTAGAATTGAATTCTATAAACCATTCGTATTCTTGCCTATATGAATTTTTTGGGATTTGAAAAGATTCAATTGAGAAAAAAATCTTAGTATCATTTTCCTTTACATATGCTGAGTAAATTTTTGCCCCATCTTTTTTATTTTCCCCGATTTTTATTTCTTCATAACTTTTTTCATACATCAAATCCTGAAATGCATTAATTATTTCTTCATCAGAGCAATTTATCAAATTTTTTCCATATTCAATATTGCATATTATATCAACAAGTCCCGCAATACTTAAACAATTAAAATTTCCAATTTCTTTTGAGAAATTATAAATTTCTCTTAAGGAGCTGGGTTTTAAGACATTGTCATTTTCTATATACACCATTATTGCACTTGAACTATCTCCAAAGTATTCCCTAACCCTTCTCTCCGCCCTCACAACTTCACTGTCTGGAAGAAAATCATTAAGAGAAGTACTCATATTTATAAAAGGAAGGAATGATGAAAATATCAATGTAATTAGGATAGCTATTGCAATAATTGTTACTGTCCTTTTTTCAACAAATCTTCCTACCCTATCTAGCATATGGTTTATAACTTCCAGATATTTAACTTTATTGTGATTATCATAATTTTCATATTTTCATAAATTCCAATAATTTTTCATAACTCTTTTTATTTCCTCAACTATTCTATCGCATTCTTTACCTCCTACATTCTCCTCAAAACTTATTGGTTCATCAACAAGATGACTTATTTCAATTGCAACTCCTCTTGCAAGATTATCCGCTAAATATCCTCCCTCAAGCAAGCAAACAATTTTTTCTTGAACCCCTTTAAATTTCTCTATTATTTCTCCATAAAAATTTATTCCTAGAGCAAGTCCTCCCAGTGGATCTGCATAATGGCTATCAAATCCAGCAGAAATTATAACAAAATCTGGTGAAAATTCCTTTGCAATTGGAATCATAATTTCATCCATAATTTTTCTAACACACCCTTCACCACTTCCATATGGGAGAGGAGCATTAACTGTATATCCTTCCCCTTCCCCAGTCCCTACTTCTTCTATTCTTCCAGTTCCAGGATAATGAGGGTAAAGATGAATTGATTGATAAAGGACATCGCATCTCTCATAAAATATATCCTGCGTTCCATTCCCGTGATGCACATCGTGGTCAAAAATCAGCACCCTTTTCCCTTTTTCTGCAAGCCAGTTCCCAGCAATCCCAGCATTATTAAAAATACAAAAACCCATCGACGCATGCCTCGTCGCATGGTGGCCGGGCGGGCGCAAGATTGCAAAAGCATTCCTATCTTTTCCCTCAATTATTTCATCGCACGCCTTGATTGCCCCTCCAGCAGCAAGTTTTGCTACTTCATAGGAGAATTCATTTGTATAAGTATCCATGTCGAGCCATCCAACTTTTTTGGCCCTTTTAATCATCTCTGAATCATGAACTTTTTCAATTTCATCCTCACTTATCTCATCTGGCTCAATTAAATTTAATTTATCATAGAATGGCATTTTTTTTAGGAAATTGATTATTGCAGTTGCTCGAGATGCATTTTCAACATGCGTTGGATTATCATGAAGCAGAAATTTATCTGAATAAATTACAAGGGTCATAAAGATAAACATATAATAAACTAAAAATTTTTGCAAATTGCCTTTTCAATTGCCTCTTCAATAACTTTTTCATTTAATCTTTTCTCCATTTCCTTTATTTCCTCAATTCTTGCTTTCGTAGCGGGATTTTTTGCAACCAAAAACGAACAGCAATCCGGCATTTCTTTTATAGAAATTTCATATGTCCCAATTTTTTTTGCTAAATCAACAATTTCATTCTTGTTCATCCCTAGAAGTGGAGAAAAAACCGGCGATGAAGATGCTTCATATATAGAAGCGAGATTTTCAATTGTTTGAGAAGCAACTTGTCCGATGCTATCACCAGTTACAATTGCCTTCGCGTTTTCCATTTTAGCAATTTCATTTGATATTTTCATCATTGCTCTCCTATAAATTATCATCCTGTAACTTGCTTTTATATTTGAAATAATTTCATTTTGTATATCTGCGAATGGAAGAAAATAAACCTTACTTTTACCCTGAAATCTAGAAAGTATCTTTGCTATTTCCTCAATTTTTTTTGGATAAGCTACAAGATTTTCATTATAAAAATGAAGAAATATGTTTTTGCAACCTCTTTTCATCATAAGAAAGGAGGCAACTGGCGAATCTATTCCTCCAGAAATCAGAGATATAACCTTTCCTTGGCTTCCAACAGGTAATCCACCAATTCCTTTTATTTTTTCTGTGTAAATATATGCTTTCTTTTTACATATTTCAATGAATATGTTTAGCTCAGGATTTTTTAAATTTACCTTCTTACCCAACTTATTTTTTATCTCCTCTCCCAAAATTTCGTTTAATTCCTGAGAAGTATATGGAAAATTTTTATCCTCCCTTCTTGTTGAAATCCTGAAGTTTGAGAAATCCATTTTTTTAGAAATTTCCAAAACCTTATTCCTCAAATCATCAATTTCAAGCCCCGCTTCAATTGCAAAAGAAAAATTTTCAATTCCAGGAATATTTTTGAGAATTTCTCTCGCCTTCTCGCTATTATCAACTATTATCCTTCCATGCTCTCTCTTTACTTTAACACCTCTAAGCATTTCCTCTATATTTCTAACCAAATTTTTTTCGAAAAAAATTCTGTTTTTTCCTTTTATACCTATTTCTCCATAATGAACAATTATCATTAATAAACAAATCTCACATTTTTAAAACCTTTTCCATATCCGCCAAAAATTGCTCTGCATTTCTATATCCAATAGTTCTATAAACTTCTTTTCCATCTTTTAAATAAACTATTGTTGGAATCTGGCTTACTCTATATAAATTCGCAATTTCAGGATTTTCATCCACGTTAATTTTTATTGCAACAAAATTTTTCATCATTTCAATAACTTCCTTATTTTTATAAGTCTCATTTTCCATCCTTCTACATGGCCCGCACCAATCCGCATAAAAATCAAGAATCGCTATCTTATTTTCATTTAAACTCTCTTCCAGCCCTTTTTCATAATTAACCCACAAAATTTCCCCCATCTCTTTTTTTAAACACCCAATAAGAAGTAAAATAAAAACAAAAAATAATAAAATTTTCCTCATTCTAATCTTATATATTCATTTCTTTCAAGCATTTTTATAAATATAGGAAATCCACTCGCTTTTTCTTTCCCGTAATTTTCCTCAATCATCTTCATTATCTCTCCAACGCTATTTTTCCCGTCAAATTTCCTCCAGGCAAATGAACCAATTTCATCAAGATTTACAATGAAATAATCTGGCCTTTTTAAAATTTTGCAAAAAATTTTTCCGATTTTACTCTTAAATTTAATTATTTTAAGCCTTACAAGCCCTTCTTCTTCAAACCATTCAACATTTCTTATTGGCCTTGAATCATCCTTCATTTGCAATCCTGAATTCCCTTATAACAATATAGCCAAGCAAGAAAGCAATATAACCCCAAACAATCATTCCAGGCCATGCGGGTGCTTCCTCAAGAACTCCTAAATTAACCCTTAATATAATCAAAAATGCCCCTATTATTCCCATTAAAGCTTCTCCCGCTATTAAGCCCGCAGAGAAAAGCAAACCAGTTCTATGAGCTTTTTCTTTTGGTTTTATTCCTGTCTCTTTTATAGCCATTTCCCAGTCGCTCATCTCTTCCTCCTCTTCCGCTCCTTCCTTCTTAAGCTTTCTATCCACTATTGCCCTGACAATTCCTCCCACAAGTATTGGAACAGTAAGGGTAAAAGGTAAATAAATTCCTATTGCAACAGGAAGAACAGGTATATCCATAAGAATAAGAACTATTGCAAGAAATGCACCCGCTATTACAAATGGCCATACAATTTCTCCTCCTATAACTCCCTTAACAATTCCTCCCATAAGGAATGCTTGTGGAGCGGGCAAATCAGCGCTTCCTATCTTATATGCTTTATCCAATGCCTGTATTACAATTGCAAGAACAGGAGCAGCAGCAGCCACGCCTATAATTTCCGCAACCTGCTGTTTCCAGGGGGTGGCGCCGAGCATCTGGCCCGCTGCCATTGATTGAAGCACATCTCCACTTATTGCAGCGGCACAGCATACAACCGCCGCCATCCCTATTACAATTGTCATTCCTTCATAGCCAGTTACTCCAAATGCAAGCATCAATATGCTAACAAATAAAAGGACCGCAACAGTTACACCTGAAATTGGATTATTTGATGAGCCCAGTAAGCCCGCCATATAGCCCGCTATTGCGGATGCAACAAAAGCAAGAAATACAAGAATTACCGCCATAAATGCACTTACCGCATACATATTGCTTAGCCATCCATAAATCAAGAAAATTGGGATAATAAGCAACCCTATGGTAACAAAAACCTTCTTTATATCTAGGTCATGCTCCGTTCTCTTTTTAGTTTCCACCGTCCTTCCTCTCAGCCCTACAACCGCTTCCTTAACTCCATGAAGTAAATTTTCTCTTAATTTCCATATTGTATAAAGCCCACCAACAACCATTGCCCCCACACCAAGGTAGCGAACATAACTACTCCACACTTCCATAAATCCTTCAAGTGCTGGTGTTCCAGATGGCAAGCCAGTAGAAAGAATGATCAGGGGAGTAATAATAACCCATCCAAGCAATCCGCCAGCAAAAACAAAAGCGGATATTTTTGGACCAATTATATATCCAACTCCAAGAAGGGCGGGTGATGCTGCAACTCCTCCATAAAAGTAGCCCTCGCTCGATTTTCCCATTACTCCATATTTACCCGCATAAAAAATTTCCTCAACTTTTCCTTTGAAAACGTTCAATGAAACTTGACATAGCTTAACTACGCCTGCAAGAATTGCTCCCGCAAGCATCCAAAAACTACTCCCCTTTCCTTCTTTTCCAACAGCAGTATTTATAACCGCTGCAACCGCTACACCTTCAGGAAATGGTAAATCTGTTTTTACTATCAATGCTCTCCTTAGCAAAACCATCCATAGCACACCAAGCACACCACCAACAAGAGCAATTAGTGTTGTCTCCCAGTAATGTATTTCATGCCATGCCCCAATCACAACAAGAGCGGGAATTGTAAATATCACGCCCGCAGCAAGCGCCTCGCCAGCTGCAGCCCCCATCATTCCCAGTGTTACTTCCAGCACAGTTGGTTTAAATGGTTTTAGCAGAGCGAGAGCCATTATTGCTCCAGGAATAGCAGCAGAAACAGTCATCCCTGCATATAGGCCAAGGTAGGCATTTGCAGCACCCATTATTATTGCAAGTAGAGCCCCTACCGCAATCGCTCTAAAAGTGAGCTCCGCAACGCTTTTTTCTGCTGGTATAAGAGGCTTAAAATTTTCCCTACTCATTTTTCTCCCTCCAGAATTTTTTCATAATCTTTCGGATTTATAAGATCTTTTAACTCCTCTTCATTCTCCATTTCTATTTCAAAAATCCAACCACTATCATATGGCTCACGATTTATCAATCCCGGATCATCATTTAGTGCATCATTTATCGAGAAAATTTTCCCGCTGACTGGAGCATAAACTTCGGAAACAGATTTAACTGATTCCAGAGTTGCAACAACCTCTCCCCGCTTAAAATATTTTCCAATTTCAGGTAATTCAACATATACTACATCGGTCAATTTATCCTGAGCATAATCTGTTATTCCAACTCTAACAATGCTATTTTTCCTGAGAATCCACTCATGCGTTTTTGTATAAAGCAAATTCTCTCTAATCTCCATATAAGTGGAATGCTAACACAAATTTAATCTTTTTGAATTGTTATATCTTCTTAATTTCATTTGCATGAAGTGAGGCAAAATAAAATTTGATAGAAAAATATTTATATACCTTCATATATATATTTGAGGTGGTTAAAATGGTAAGGAAAAAGGATAAGGAAAAGGATTCCTTTGACTGGTTTGATGATTGGGGATTTGACGATATATTCGAGGAATTCGATGAGAGATTCAGAAAAATGCAACATCGCATCAACAAGTTACTCAAAGACGCGATGGAAGGAAATATACCAGCTAAGGAAGGAGGCCCGTTTATTTACGGATGGAGTTTCAGAGTTGGACCCGATGGCAAACCTCAATTTGAGGAGTTTGGAAATATAAAGCCGAGGACTGGCATAGAAGAGATGGCAAGAGAACCACTTGTAGATGTCATAGAGGAAGGAGATAAGATATGCGTAACAGCGGAAGTTCCTGGTGTAACAAAAGAAGACATTAATCTTGAAATAACAGACAGCAAATTGGTTATAAAGGTTGACAGAGAAGACAGAAAATACTATAAGGAGGTTAAACTGCCAGCGAAAGTCGATGAGGATTCAGCGAAAGCAACATACCAGAATGGAGTGCTTGACATAGAATTCAAGAAAATAAAAGCAGAAAAGAAAGGAAAGAGAATAGAGATAAAGTAATCCTCTTCCCTTCTCTATTTTTATTTATCAAAATCTTATTATAATTTTATAAACTCCATTCTCCAATTTCTTTTCGGTTTCAAAAACTTTATCAAGTAAATGAAGAGCAGCTTTGTTATCTACAAGCACTTCCGCCGTAAAACCAAGCAAACCATTTTTCTTTGCAATTTCTGCCAGATATCCAACCAATTCTTTTCCAATCCCTTTATTTTGATAATCATCTCTCACAACCATTGCAATTTCTGCGGTATAATTTGATTCATCTATTGTGTATTGAGCTAACCCTATAACCTCTTCCTTTTCATCTTTTGGTATTGTAGCAATTATAACCATTTCTTTTTTAAAATCAACAATGCAGAATTCCTGCAATCTCTCATGTGGCATATCTGTTCTTGCCGACATAAATCTCCTATAAATTGTATTATCAGACAGAGAATAAAAAAATTCTTTTAGGAGAGGTTCATCTGATATTTTAACTGGTCTTAAAAATATTTCTAAACCCTTTTTAGTTCTTCTCCATGTTTCCAGCTCCTCTGGATACTCACCTCTTGCCCCTGGAATTATCGCTTGATCCTTAAATACAAGATTATGTTTCTTTGCCTCCTCAAGGAGCCATGCCCTGAATTTTGGATGTGCTATAGATATCAATTCCATGGCTCTTTCTCTTATATTTTTACCCTCCAAATATGCAATTCCATATTCAGTAACAACATATTGAATATCTCCTCTTGTCAATGTAGCCCCTCCTTCCAAAAATGGGACTATCCTACTAACCTCTCCTTTCCTTGCAGTCGAGGGAATGGCAAGTATGCTCCTTCCTCTCCCCAGCAGGGCGCCCCTCATAAAGTCCGCTTGTCCACCTATGCCACTATAAAATGTGTGAGCAATTGATTCTGCGGTTGCCTGACCTGTTAAATCTATCTGGAGAGCAGTGTTTATTGCGGTCATTTTTTTATTCTGCGCTATAATCAGCGGATTGTTTGTATATTCTATCGGATGAAATTCGAAATCAGGGTTATCATCTAAATAATCATATGTTTCTTTTGTTCCAAGGCAGAATGATGCAACTGTTTTATTTCTATGAATTGACTTTTCTCTGTTTGTTATTACTCCCTCCTTCATCAGATTAACTATACCATCTGTAAGCAATTCTGTGTGCACACCGAGATTTTTCTTTCCTTTCAAACTTGAAAGCACTGCATCTGGTATGCTTCCATATCCAACCTGTATGGTTGAACCATTCTCAACAAGCTTTGCAACATATTTACCAATTCTTTCAGATATCTCATCTGGAGCAGAGGGTTTATATTCAAGCAATGGCTCATCATATGGGACTATAAAATCTACATCCTCTATATAAATGAAGCTGTTTCCATGGGTACGGGGCATGTTTTTATTAACCTGTGCAATAATCAAATCTGCATTTTCTGTCGCTGTTTTAACCAAATCAACACTTATTCCGTAACTCATATAGCCGTGTTTATCAGGTGGAGAGAGCTGAATCAGTGCAACATCCACACGGATAATTTTTCTTCTTAATAAATCAGGAGCTCTTGAAAGAAATATTGGGGTGTAATCAGCATTTCCTTCATTTACTGCCTTTCTTGTATTTTCTCCTATAAAAAATGAATTGTGACGAAAATTTCTTTTAAATTTTTCATCTGTGTAAGGAGTTACACCAAGGGTCCATATATGTATTACTTCAGCATCAACAAATGCTTTTGGATAACTCTCAACATATGCAACAAGTTCCCTAACCAAATAAACCGGCTCACCGCAAGCTGTGCCAATAAATATTCTGTCTCCTCTATGAATTTTTGAAAATGCTTTTCTTAAATCCACAAACTTTTCGGGATAAATTTTCTTAAACCTACTAAGGAAATTTTCTTCCATAATTTTAAGCAAATCCATTTTTAAATCTTATGTTTTAAGACCTGAAAAACAAAAAAGAGAGGAGGGGGATGAATGCAATCCTGCATATGCCCGCTTTAGGGCGCTTTATTATATGCAGGTTTTTATCCTTGAAAATAAATTTTTGCGGGTATATAAAGGAGGGGAGGGGTGTGGATGCCTTTTTAAATATTTCGGAATTTTTCCGATGCAAATTCTCCTCCAATTGCCCATCTTGTTTTTGGAACATCATGCACTAAAATTTCAACAGCATTTTCTGGTATTCCCATATCAACGAAAACTTTTGTTAATTTCTTCACCATTTCCTTTATTTCCTCATCTTTCCTTCCTTCCCAGAGAAATACATGAACTATTGGCATAAACAAAAAACACGATTAATTTAAAATATTTTGTTAGCGCCGCAGAAGAATCTTCTCTTATCTTCCAGATTTTTCTGATAAATAGTTTAACATTGCTGTTTTTATGATTTATTCATCCTCTAGTTTTATTTTTGCCCAAACAATTCCTCCGCCCTCAACTTCCTTTATCTTTTTCCATTCTTTTGCTTTATCTAAAATCCAGATGTAAACCATGCCAGTTCTTGTTTTTTCTGGTATCAAATATTTTGGATAATAATTCCAATATTTTTCGCCAGCAAGTTCAATCAATTTATTTTTGACTTTGTTTGGCTTAACTTCTATGCAATCCTTTATTTCCACGCTTCCTATCGCCCCAATTTTATTTTCTATTTCTTTTATTTCCCTTTCATTTGCATTTTCTAACCAGACATCATCTATGCCTCGTGTTGCAATAACTGCCACTCTCCCTCTTCTCTTTGTTGGAATAGAACGCACAAGAAAATTCAATTTCCCCCTTACCACATCAGTTGCCCAAGGCTGAAAAAGTTTAAAACCTGCCTCCAAAACTTTTTTTGTCATTTGTTTATAGATATAAAATAAATTTAAATTATTTTTGGTTAAATTCAGTATTTTCCGAAAGTAAATGAATTTTGTTCTTATCATCGTCTTTCAGTAAAATCTTGTTGCCACCTATTTCATTTATCCCCCCATAAAATGTTAAGCTAACGGACAATTTAATCACCTACCTTATTTTTGCAACTATTAACAAATATATAAAACCTCCGAGACAAAAACTATTGTAAAAGGGCAAAAATATAGCAACGGGTTAAAGATAATGAAATTTGGTTGGAAAGAGGTTTAAACATAAGCTTTTTAATATTTAAATTGATTATCAACTAATGAGCGGTTGGGTTGAGCTTATCTGGAATGGAAAAAGAGAAAACAGTTTTACAAAAGAAAGTGTTGATAAATATTACGGAAAAGTTAGGGAAGTAAAAAAAATTCATTTACCCTTCCAGAAAATAGAGCTTCTTGGAATAAAAAAACTTCCTACTCTGGATAGATGGATACCTGAGTTTCCTGAAAGAGATTGGCCTAAAAATTACCCGAAGAATTGGAAAAACTTGCTTATATGGGGGGATAACAAACTTGCCATGTCTTCTTTACTTCAGGGTATAAACATAAATGGTGAAATACTAAATTTGAGAGGAAAAATAAAGCTTATTTACATAGACCCACCTTTTGCAACAGGTGCTGATTTCTCTTTTAAGGTTCCAATGCCTGAAAGCTGGAAAGATTTGATACCAGAAAATGAGATGGTAAAAAATCCTTCAATAATGGAAGAGCTTGCATACAGAGATATGTGGGGTGGAAAAACACCAGAAGAGAGAATCTCATCTTATCTCAACTACATGTATGAGAGACTCCTCTTAATGAAAGAGCTTCTGGCAAACGATGGTTCAATTTATGTTCATCTGGATTATAGAATGGCGCATTATGTAAAGGTTATGATGGATGAAATTTTTGGAAGAGAAAATTTTAGGAATGAGATTGTGTGGTGTTACACTGGGCCTGGAAGGCAAATAAGTGATTTCCCTGACAAACATGACCTAATCTACAGATATTCTAAATCAGAAAACTATATTTTTAATCCAGATGAGATAAGAATACCTTATGTTAAATTAGATACAGGAAAAACTCATGGCATCTTTAAGCAAAGAGCGATTTTAAATGAAAAAGGGAAAATTCCTGAAGATTGGTGGTCTGATATAACTCCTGTAGCAAGATTACATGCCACTGAACTATTAGCTTTTCCTACCCAAAAACCCGAAGCCCTATTAGAACGCATCGTTCTTGCCTCTTCAAATGAAGGTGATATCGTTGCTGATTTCTTTTCTGGCTCTGGGACTTTGGCAAGAGTTGCCGAAAAACTTGGGAGGAGATGGGTTTGCTGTGATATATCAAAGTATGCAATTCATCTTACAAGAAAAACACTTCTGGATATAGAAAATACAAAGTCCTTAGGAAGAAAGAGTGGTAAAGATAAAGAACCTTATGGGAAACCTTGCCGACCTTTTTACTTGATAACTATTGCAAATTATATGACGGATAAAATGGATAACAGAGCTGATGTTATTAGTCTCATTCTGAATCTTTATGGAGCATCACCTATGAAACAAGTCTTAGAACATCTACATGGTATAAGAGAGAAAGAGAAAGAAATTGTGCATGTAGGACAAGCAAATTTTCCTGTAACTCCTGCTGAGATTTATGAGGTTATCAAAGAGTTTAAGGAAACCCCCTTCTACAAGGATGGATGGACTCTCGTAATCCTCGGTTGGGACTGGGCACCAGATACATTTGAGAGAGCAAGAGATTTATGGGAGAGAGAGGATGTTAAACTTAAACTTCTGCACATTCCCCCAGTTAAAAAAATTGAGGAAATAATTGAAAAACACAATTTAGATTTATCTAAAATTATTAAGTTCGAATATGCTTTTGATGAAAAAGTAAGAGAAAATTTGAGGTTCGTAGAGCCAGGATATGTGCAACTTGAAGTAAAAAAAGATGGTTTAAATGTTGAAATAAAGATAAAAGATTTCTGGGTAAGACTTCCTCATGGGTATGAAGACCTGGAGGAAGAGATAAGAAAAAGAATATCAGAGACAAAAACCGATAAAATCAGAGAAAAATATTTCTTGCCTCTGATAAACTACTGGGCTGTTGATTGGAATTATGATGGAAATGTTTTTAAACATGATTTTGTAAGTTTTGATAAAAAGCTTGGAGAAGGAAAAGTGGATATAAAAGCAAGCAATACTTATGTGAAAGCGGGCACATATAGGGTTGTCGTAAAAATAACTGATATATTTGGCGGTGAAACCTCAAAAGAACTTATTGTGAATGTGGAGGGATAAAGATGGCAAGAAAGAGAGTGAATGAATTTCTATTTGAGGTTAAAAAACCACCCTCCGACATAACTTTTGTGCCCCCAGATTCTATCCTCCACCCATATCCTATCAGGATAAAAATTGATGATCCTTATCTTGATAACGTTAAAAGGAAATTCGAAGAATATATCTGTAACGGTATAGCATGGGCGAACGACCAGAGAAAGAAAGGGAATCCTTATGCAAGATTTCCGTCAGAGGCTGTTTGTGTAAATAATTTAAGGTTAGAGATTAAGGAATGGAGGGAAAAAGGTTATCCTGATGTCACAGAGACAACAAGATATTTACTAAATTTCTGGTTTGAACAACCAAGAGATAAGGTGTTCTGGTTTTCCCAAAGGGAAGCTGTTGAGGCATTAATCTATCTTTATGAAGTTAAGGGAATTACAAAAGTGAGTGAACTTTTGAAGGAATTTGGCGCTTTTAAACTATCAGGATATGGAGAATATGACAAATATCCCAGATATGCCTTTAGAATGGCAACGGGCTCGGGCAAAACACTTGTAATGGCTTTGCTTACCGTATGGTCTTTCTTCAATTATCTTTATGAGGATAAAGAAAAATACACCAGATTCTTCCTCTTTGTTGCACCAAATATAATAGTTTATGATAGACTCAGAAAAGATCTTGAAGATCTATCAATCTATGAAGAATTCCAGCTCATACCAAAGGACTGGAAGAGAGATTTTAAAGTCCAAGTTATCACAAGAGATGCATTCTCAAATGCAGATAGGTTCCCACCCCCAGATGATGAAAGTGTAATATTTGTGACAAACATACATCAAATAGGGTTTATAGAGAAGAAGACTAAAAGGGAAGATATCATAACAACATTATTTGATATTCCTTCTCCTGGTAAGGAACCTTACAAGGCAAAATCGATAAGGTTGTGGGAAATTCTCAATAACTACCCTAATCTGATGATTTTAAAGGATGAAGCCCATCATATACATAGAGAAGAAGCGAGATGGCAAAACTACTTATGGGATTTGCACGAAGCTTTGATGACTACTCATTCTAAAGGAATATTTATGGAGCTCGATTTTACTGCCACACCTAAAGATGAGAGAGGTGCTTTATTTCCATGGATAATTGTGGATTTTTCGCTGCGGGAGGCTTTACAGACAGGAATTGTGAAATACCCTGCGAAAGTTATTGTGCATGATGCTCCACCTATCAAGAAAGGATTTTCAATAGAGGATTTTATGCCGTATATCAGAGCAGCGTTAGAGAGATGGAGAAAACATAAGGAAAAACTGAGAGAGCTTGGAAGAAAATCTGTTCTTTTCATAATGGCAGATGAAATATCAAGTGCAGAAGCAATTTATGAGAAATTGCTTGAAGAACCTGACATAAATTCATCGAATATGATGCTTATTCATTCTGAGCTTGATGAATGGAAAACAAAACTAAAGCAAAAAGGAAGAGAAATAGTTTCAAGGATTAGGATTAATGGGGAAGAGAAAGAAATCGATAAAGAACAGGCGGTTAAACTTGTGAGATGGCTTGATGATCCAGAAAATCCAATAGAGGTTATATCTAGTGTTATGATGTTAAATGAGGGATGGGATGTTCGTTCGGTTACCGTTATTCTTGGATTGAGATCCTATGCATCAGAAAGAGAAATTCTTCCTGAACAGGTTATAGGAAGAGGATTGAGGAAGCTCTTCCCTCAGGATGGGATAGATACTGAGAAATGGGTTAACATACTAGAAATTGTCGGACCTCCTAATCTTTTAAAAGTTCTTGATAATCTTGAGCAACTCGAGGGCATAAAGATTCCTAATGCTCCAGAGGAATTTTTTGTATCTTTTAATCCGAGAGCGGATGCTCCAGAGGAATTTAGGTTCGAAATACCAAAAGCAGAGTTTCTTTCTTTCGAAGAAAATATAGATACTAAAGCCATAGTCGATGAAATTTTTTCAAAATTGCCTTCAAATGTTTTTGAGTTATCTGAAATTGATGAGTTTAAGAAAAAGTATGAATATGAAGTTATTGACTTGAAGGGGCAAACTTTAGATGAAGGGCAGATTGAAACACCACTTTATGATATTCCTATTATTGGATTAACCCGTTTGGCAAGAGAATTGCAGGAAGAAATCCCATTACCCAATTCCTTTAATTTACTGGTGAATATTCTTGAAAAATATATTACAGAAAAACTTTTTAACCAACCTGTCGAACTAAACGATGATGTGCTGAGATTTCTGTCTACAAAAGGTTGGTACTTGGAGATAAAGAAAAATATTATAAATATCGCCAGACCTCTTATAGAAAATCCTATATTCTCAATAGATGCGGAATTAAAACAAACTATTAAAGTGGAAGAACTGGAAAGTTTTCCTTGGACTAAAGATTTTGTGGATTCTGAAAAGAGCTTATTTGTAAGGATTATTTACGAAGACAATGAAGAGAAAAGGATCCCTTCCTCTCCAGTAGATAATGATATGGAAAGAGATTTTGTAAATTTTCTAACAAGAGCTAGAGATGTAATATCGTTTATAAAAAACATTCCTCATAAAGTAGGGCTGGGGATCGTCTACTACGACTCAAGAGAGAGGAAATGGAGAAAGTTTTATCCTGATTTTATAGTAAAGAGTAAGAACGGTCTTTACATTGTAGAAACTAAAGGAAGAGAGGAGATTCAAATTTCAGATAAAAATATCGCTGCTAAAAAATGGTGCGAGGCTGTAAGTAAAAGTACAGGCGAGACATGGATATACCTATACCTAAGAGAAGGAGACTGGGATGGAAAAGATAATCTTAAAGATTGTAAAGAAGACGATACGAGTAGCATTGCTTAAATTAAAAAAAGAAGGATGAGCTACGAGAGTTGAAAAATTCTTAAAATTTCAATATTTTGGTAGGCGCTGAGGGTGGGATTTGAACCCACGAGGAGCGTAAGCTCCACAGGCTCTCAAGGCCTGCGCCGTAGTCCGCTTGGCTACCTCAGCAAAGTAAGCAAAGCAAAAATAAATAAAAAAGAATATAAAAATTTAAAGGGTTAAGATTTAAGAATTATCTCTATATTAACTCCATCTGGAACTTGCACTCGCATTAATTGGCGCAATGCTCTATCCTGGGCATCTATTTCAACCAGTCTTTTGTGAATTCTCATTTCCCAGTGATCCCATGTTTCTGAGCCCTCTCCATCTGGACTTTTTCTGCAAGGAACAATAAGTCTTTTTGTTGGCAATGGTATTGGCCCTTTCATTCTCACTCCAGTTTTCTCCGCGATTTTTTTAATTTGAGAACATACTTCATCTATTTTTTTTGCGTCTGTGCCAGTGAGTGTTATTCTTGCTATCTGTGTCATTTACATCAGTTTCTCATCAACTTCTATGCATACCCCCGCTCCCACTGTTTGACCCATATCACGAATTGCAAATCTTCCAAGCTCTGGGAAATCTTTTGCCCTTTCTATAACCATTGGGCGAGTTGGTCTTATTTTAACAACAGCAGCATCTCCTGTTTTTAGCATTTGTGGATTTTCTTCTTTAACTTCTCCGCTCCTTGGATCAATCTTCTTAACCAGCTCTTCAAACCTGCAAGCTACCTGTGCGGTGTGGCAATGGAATACGGGTGTATATCCTACTGTTATAACCGAAGGATGATTCAATACCATGATTTGAGCGGTAAATAGCTTTGCTACTGTTGGAGGATTATCTACATGCCCCGCAACATCTCCTCTCCTTACATCTTTTTTGCTTATTCCTCTTATATTAGCTCCTATATTGTCTCCAGGCACCGCTTGAGGAATTGTTTCGTGATGCATTTCTATTGATTTAACTTCCCCAACCACTCCTTTTGGTTGAGCGGATGGTAGGAAAATGAGTTTATCCTCTGGTTTCATTACTCCTGTTTCAACTCTTCCAACTGGAACTGTTCCTACACCTGTAATGGAGTAAACATCCTGTATTGGCCATCTCAATGGTTTGTCAATTGGTTTTGGAGGAACTTTGAATTCATTAATAGCTTCTAGCAATGTTGGTCCGTCCCACCATTCTAATTTTTTCCTCTCCTTTACATTATCTCCATTCCATGCAGATACAGGAATATATTTTACATCCTTATATCCAACACTGGTGAGTAATTTTTCCGCCTGCGCTTTCACTTCTTCATATCTTTGCTTGCTATAAGGAGGTTGAGTCGCATCCATCTTGTTTATGGCGACAACAATCTGGGGCACACCGAGTGTTCTTGCGAGCCATGCATGTTCCTTTGTTTGCGCCATCACGCCCTCACCAGGTGCTGCAGATACGACAAGAATTGCACAATCTGCCTGGCTTGTTCCTGTAATCATGTTCTTCACGAAGTCTCTGTGGCCCGGCGCATCAATAATTGTGAAGTAATATTTGTCTGTGTCAAAGCGCTGGTGGGCAACATCTATAGTTAGGCCTCTCTCCCTCTCCTCTTTTAGTCTATCCATTACCCAAGCAAGTGCAAAAGACTCTTTACCCAATGATTTTGCCTCTTCCATGTACTTTTGGACTACATGGGTATCAACTTGCCCTGTCTCAAGCATCAGTCTTCCTACAAGTGTTGATTTTCCATGATCAACATGCCCGATTGTAACCAGATTTAAATGGGGTTTTTGTGCTGGCATTTTTAACCACCTTAGCGTAAATAAGTCATTGTATATATATTTTTTTTCCTGCTGTAATGACAGCTATATCTTTTTCATTATCCACAAGTATTTTCTTGGTTTTCCATATTTTTTTATTCCGCTCTAACCTTTACATCCATTTCCCGTTTGATTTAAAACAATTCAAATTTTTCATGTTTTTTCATTGTTAATGGTTTGCTTTCTTATCTATTGTTTCATCTCTATAGGAAAACTTGGAAATGATGTCCATTTATGGTTATTTTGTAAGCCCAAAATCTTTATATCTTTTATTATTTTTTCTCTGATGAAATTCATTGTTGCAATAACTGGGGCGAGCGGTGTTTTATATGGTATTAGGCTATTGGAGGAATTAAAAAAAAGAAATAACTTTGTTTATTTGATAATTAGTGATACGGGCAAAAAGTTAATAGAGGAAGAAACAGATTATGGGCTTAACAAAATAAGCAAAAAAGCGGACAAAACATTTAGCGAAAATGAAATTACCGCAGAAATTGCTAGTGGGTCAGCTAAATATGATGCAATGATAGTTTGCCCGTGCAGTGGAAAAACTCTATCCGCTATCGCTAACGGATTGGCTATTAACTTAATAATAAGGAGTGCAATTTGCTGTTTAAAAGAAGGGAGGAAATTGATTCTTGTTCCAAGAGAAACACCTCTTGATGCGATATATCTAGAAAATATGCTGAAACTCAATAGATTAGGGGTTATAATTCTTCCTGCAATGCCCGCATTTTATATAAAGCCAAAAAGTGTTGATGAAATGGTAAATTTTATTGTAGGAAAAATAATGGATCAACTAGGGATAAAGAATGATTTGTATAAAAGGTGGAAATAAATTTAATTATTTTCTTTTCTTAATTTCTTCAGCAAGCTCTCCATCTTCAATTATCAAAGCCCCTATATAACCACAATCCTTGCACTTCCATTTACTCCTATCTTGTGGTATAATCCAGTCAATATTACTCGAGCCACATTTAGGGCAATATTTTGTCATTGTGAATAAAACAACCGATATAAAAAAACCTGCCTAAAATTTATATACGGATAAAAAATAACTTCCATATGGGCAAAAAAGGCTTGCTTGCGGTTGTAACTATTGCAATTGTTTATTTTGTATGGCTAATCTTATGGGCATTTCTTGAGTTTTTCACTGATTTAAATTTGCCAATTTCTTTGAAAGTTTGGAGCATAATCGGAATTTTCCTTTACATTGCACTGATTTTAATTGAAATTTTATTTATGATAGAAAGGGAGAAAAAGGAGGAAATTCCAAAGAAAATAAAAAAAGTTGTTTGTGGATATTGCAAAACAAAATTTGATATATCTGATACTGGAGAAAGACCGCTGAATTACATTTGCCCCAATTGTGGAAATGAAGGCGCGCTAAAAGGAAAAACTTTGAAAGGTATTAGCATTTTTATAGAATGCTCAAATTGCGGAAAAGAAGCGGAGATATTTTATTCTGGAGAGAGACCTTTTGAATATGTTTGTCCTCATTGTCATGCAAAAGGGATAATAAATGATTAAAGCAAGGATTGAAATAAAATTAAAAAAAGGAATAGTTGATCCCGAAGGGAAAAATATTGCAAAAGCTTTGAATTTACTTGGCTTTAAAAATGTAAAAAATGTAAAAACATCCAAAATAATAGAAATATTGATTGATGAAGAAAATGAAAGAGATGCATTAAGAGAAGTGGAGGAAATGTGCAAAAAATTACTTACAAATCCTGTGGTTAATGAATATTCAATAAAGATAGAGGGCGTGGATGAGTGAGCATCTATTTATTGAAGATGGTTATGTATGCAGAATAAATATATTAGATGCAGATGACAACCATCTTGAAGAAATAAGTAAATCAATGAAGTTAGCTCTAAATCTTGAAGAAATGAAAAAAATAAGGGAATATTTTAGGAAAAAAAATAGGATGCCAACTGATTTGGAGCTTGAAGCAATAGCTCAGGCATGGAGCGAGCATTGCTGTTATAAATCATCAAAATACTGGTTAAGAAAATATCTTTATAGGATAGGAAAAAATAAAATTGTTGCAAGAGAAGATGCAGGGGTAATGAAATTTGATGCCCGTCATTATTATTCAATTGCCCTGGAAAGTCATAACCATCCATCCGCTGTTGAGCCTTATGGGGGGGCTGCGACTGGTATAGGGGGGATAATAAGAGATGTTTTATGCATGGGCTCAAAGCCAGTGGCTCTTATAGATGCAATATTTTTTGGAAAGCTGGATACTGAATATGAAAAGCTTCCGCAGGGAGTAAAACATCCAAGATATCTTTTTAAGAGAGTTGTTGAGGGGATAAGAGATTATGGAAATAGGGTTGGAATTCCAACAGTAGCGGGGCAGGTATATTTTCACAATAGCTATTTAGGAAATTGTCTTGTAAATGTAGGTTGCATAGGGATTATGAAAAAAGAGCATCTTATTCACAGTAGTGTAAAGAACCCGGGAGATATTTATATATATGCGGGCGGGAAAACTGGTAGGGATGGAATACATGGAGTTACTTTTGCATCAGAGGAGCTTGACGAAGAAATGGAGGAAGAAATAACAGCTGTTCAGCTCGGCGATCCAGTAACAAAAGAGCCTTTAATACACGCCTGCTTGGAATGTGTTGAAAAAGGACTGGTGGAGGGCATGAAGGATATGGGCGGGGGCGGGCTCTCCTGCGTTTGCAGTGAAATTGCCTATGAAGGAGGAAAGGGTGCGGAAGTTTATCTCGATAGAGTGCCTTTAAGAGAGGAAAATATGAAGCCGTGGGAGATATGGGTTTCAGAATCGCAGGAGAGAATGCTTCTTGTTGTTAAGAGGGAAAATGTTGATGAGGTTTTGAAAATTTTTGAAAAATGGGATATTGATGCGGTTGCAATTGGAAAAGTTATAGATGAGCCCAAGATTAAAATTTTTTACAAGGGACAGAAAGTAGGGGAAATTGATCTTGCTTTTCAGGTAGGAGGGGTTGAATATGTAAGAAATTATGTTAAGCCATGTGAGAAAGAAAAGGAAGATATTGAATTTCCAATGCCAAATTTACAGGATATATTTACAAAAATTCTTTCATCATATAATGTTTCAAGCAGAGAATGGGTGATAAGGCAATATGATTTTGAAGTAAAGGGAGCAACAGTTGTTAAGCCATTGCATGGAGAATTTTTCTCGCAAACTCATTCAGATGCAGTCGTTATTAAGCCACTGGAGGAATCATTTAAGGGGCTTGCTATAACAATAGATATAAATCCGTATTTTACTGAATTGAATCCCTACTGGGGCACAACATCTGCTATAGATGAAGCCTGCAGAAATATAGCATCTGTTGGAGCAAAAATAAATTCATTTGCGGATTGCCTTAATTTCGGAAACCCTGAAAATCCCGAAAGAATGGGAGAAATTATTGAAGCAATAAGAGCTCTGTATGATATGGGTAAAAAATTAGGTATTCCATATGTTTCAGGAAATGTTAGCCTGTATAATGAAAGCACAGCGGGTGCGGTTGCGCCGACGCCCGCGATAATGGGGGTTGGAATTTTAAAAGATGTTAGGAAATGCGCGACAACAAACTTAAAGGAAGAGGGAAATCCAATATATTTGATAGGAGAGACAAAAAAGGAGATGGGTGGGAGTGAGTATTATCAAGCTCTTGGAATTGATGCGGGTAAAGTGCCGAGGAGTGATGCAAAAGTTTTGAAAATAAGCATGAGTAAAGTTGTTAGGGCAATTGATAAGGGCTATATAAAGGCCTGTCATGATGTATCAAATGGGGGGATTGCAATTGCTATTGCGGAAATGGTTACGGGAGGAAAGGGAGCGGAAATATGCTTATATTCTTTAGGAAATTTAAGGACAGATTTCAAGCTATTTTCTGAAAGTAATACGAGATGGATTGTTGAAGTTAGAAAAGATAAGGAAGAAGATTTTAAAAACCTTTTTGAAGGATTAAAAATATATAAAATAGGAAATGTAAAAGGGAAAAATCTTGTTATTTATGATGGAGATGAAATAGAAGAATTTATAAACATGGATAAGAAATTTTTGTATGAAATATGGAATAAAAAATTGTGGGAAGAAATGGGTTAAAAATCAAATAAATTTTTTTGTTTCAGTTTCTTTGCAAAGTTCTTATACTTCTCAATTGCATTAATAACTCTTTCCTTATTAAAATCATGCTCATCACACATAAAACTAATTGTTGCTTTCTCATCTATTTCACTCCATTCTAAGTTATAATCTGGATTTATATCTGGCTCGAGAAATATTTTCCTCACCTCTTCATATCCTTCTATATTCAAAATATTTTTTTCTATCAAATTTTCTATGCAACCATGCTCCTTTATTAGTTTCAAAGCCTTTTTAGGCCCTATTCCTTCCACTCCTTCATTAAAGTCTGTGCCAATTAAAATCGCTATATCCACAATTTGCTCCCTGGTTATTCCATTATCTTCAAAAATTCTCTCACTCAATATTTCCTCAGGATAAACATCTACATATATCCGCTTATTCGATAATTTTCTCCTTCCAGTAATAGCAAGATTTCTTATCAGCATTTTAGCTCCAAAAAGAATTGAATCATAATCCTGAGAGGCAACTCCATAAACATCACCCCTCATATTCATGTAAGCAGCCTGCCCCTCCCCCTCGCCCTTTGCCTCTATATAAGGGATGCCCAAGTAATGAAGCAATTCTTTAGATTGGTTTATTATTTTCTCATTTATTGTTCCACTTCTCTTTGCTTTTTTAAGAGCTTCTTCAATATCTCCCTCTTTTAATGCCTCTTCCCATTCTTCTCTTGCAGTCTCCCTTATTTCCTTCCTCTTTTTCAAAACCCTTAATTTTAAAGGATGTGGTTCTCCGTCAAAAACATATACAGGTTTTATTCCATATTCAACAAAATTTGCGGTTCTGTAAAAAATTCCTGATAGATGAGAAGTTATATTTCCTTTTCTATCTTTAAGTGATGTACCATCTATCTGGCGAATTATTGCAATAAACTGATGAATTGCATTAAATGCATCAATTGCAATTATTTTTCCAGATAGATCAGAAATTTCTATTTTCCTTGCAGATATAAATGGCTTTAAATTTACTCCCATTTTACCTCAAACCATTCAACCTTTTTTCTTTCAACAAGTTCCTTTATTCTTTTTTCCTCCTCGCTTAATCTGCTATTTCCAGTTTTGAACTCAACGAATATAATTTTATCATCTTCAAACTGTATTCCATCTATTGGAGAGCCAATAAATCTGAATTTTTTTGTTTCATAGGGATAATTTTTCATAAATGGTGCAAATTGCTCCATGATTTTTCCGTGCAATATAGAAATACTTTTCTTATCCTTCTTTAAAGGATATACAACTTTTCTGTAGATATATATAACTCCCGCAAGAAAACCAAATAGAAGACCAATAAGAAATACATAGATATAAACAAAAGGATCCATTTACTCACCCATCCTTTTTTTAAATAAATATATAAGATTGTTCCATCCATCCCTCCATGATTGTATTTTTGCCCTTCCTTCCCTTTCATATAAAAAAGAATCTATTTCTTTAGCCCCTGCTTTTTTAAACATTTCAATTTTTATTTCTTCAGAGAAAGCCATTCCATCACTAAATTCCTCTATGTTTTTTATTTTTTTAATTGCATCCTTCCTTATTATCCACATCCCAGATTGGGAATCTTTTATTTTTAGCCCGTATAAAATGCGGAGGGTTAATGATAGAATTAAATTCCCGATGAGATGCTTAAAAGACATTGCTCCTTTCTCAAGCCCAGCAAACCTGTTTGTTGTTATAAAATCAAGATTTTCTTTAAGCAGGATATCAACATATTCATGGGCAATTTCAAAGGGATAGGTTGCATCTGCATCCCCTGTAATTATTATTTCCCCGCTTGCTTTACTCAACCCTGTTTTATATGCTCTTCCATATCCCTTTCTTGGCTCAATTATTATTTTTGCCCCCTTTTCTTTTGCAATCTCTCTTGTCGCATCTTTTGAATTTCCATCAACTACAATAATTTCTACATCCATTCCTCTTTTCTTAAATTCTTCCTTGTTGATTTTATCAATTGTCCTTCCTATTCCTTTCTCTTCATTTAGTGCGGGTATAACAAAGCTAACTTTCATTATCAAGATAATATGACTAACTTATATTTTTTTGGTTTTTGCTGAAAAGATTTTTATTCTTCCCATCTTTTATTTTTATGAAAGTAATGATAGTTATGGCCTCGCCAAGTGATGAAGGCATTGGAAAAAAAGCTGCAGAAGTCCTTGAAAAATTTGGTGTGCCATATGAAATGGTATTCGCCTCCGCTCACAGAACACCCGAAAAGATAAAAGAAATTGCAGAAAGTGACGCGGATATATTTATTGCGATCGCTGGCCTATCAGCAGCCCTTCCAGGAAGTATTGCCTCCCTTACAACAAAGCCGGTTATAGGTGTGCCAGTCTCAGGAAAGCTCAACTTGGATGCCATTCTTTCAATTGTGCAGATGCCGCCGGGCGTGCCTGTCGCTGCGGTGGGGCTTGATAGAGGAGAAAATGCTGCCCTGCTTGCGGTGGAGATTCTTGCTCTAAAGTATGAAGGGCTTGTGGAAAAGCTTGAGGAGGAAAGAAAAAGAGCGAGGGAGAAATATGCTTGATGAAAAGGAGTTTGTTGAGGAAGCGGTTGGGAAGCTTAGGAGGGAAGTTAAAGGGAAGGCAATAATTGCGGTATCTGGTGGGGTTGATTCTGCGGTTGCTGCAAAAATAGGGAGCATTGCTCTCGGGAAAAATTTGATTGCGGTTCATGTTGATACTGGCTTAATGAGAGAAGGAGAAAGTGAAGAAGTTAGGAAATTTTATGAAGGGAAGGATATAAACTTCATTTTTGTTGACGCAAGCAAAGATTTCATAAGTGCTTTAAAAGGCGTCGTTGATCCCGAAGAAAAAAGGAGAATAATAGGGGAAAAGTTTATAAGAATATTTGAAGAAATTGCAAAAAAAGAAAATGCGGAATATTTAATTCAGGGCACAATTGCACCAGATTGGATTGAGAGTGGAGGAGGGGTCAGGGATAGAATAAAGAGTCACCATAATGTTGCTGGATTGCCTGAGAAAATAAGCTTTAAGATAATTGAGCCATTGAGAGAGCTATACAAGGATGAGGTAAGAAAAGTTGCAAAATATCTTGGGATAGAGACTCATGAAAGACAGCCATTTCCTGGGCCAGGGCTTGCGGTAAGGATATTAGGAGAAGTAAATGAGGAAAGAATAAAAATTGTTAGGAAAGCATGCAAAATTGTTGAAGAAGAAATAGAAAATTTTTGCAAGGAGAGAAATATGGCAAAACCTTGGCAATATTTTGCGGTTTTATTGCCTGTTAGAAGTGTTGGGGTTCATGGTGATAGAAGAGCTTATGGTTATACAATAGCTATAAGAAGTGTTGATTCTTCTGATGCAATGAGTGCGAGCTATTCAAAATTGCCTCACGAGCTTCTTGAAAAAATTGCGAGCAGAATAGTGAATGAAATAAAGGATGTGAATAGAGTTGTATATGATATTTCAAACAAACCACCAGCAACAATTGAATGGGAATAAAATGGAATGGGAAAAATGGGAAAATATATATAAAGAAATTTTAGAAGATTTTGGTTATAACAAGGAAAAAGATGAAGAAAGTGCCAAAATTGCGGAAGAATTATCCTCAAAAAATAAAAAGGCGGATGAAAATTATTTAAGAGATATTATTGAAGGAAGGGTTGTAAGTGTATGTGGTGCAGCAATTTCTGGGGAGGATATAAAGAAAATTGAGGGATTAATAATTTCTGCGGATGAAACAACATCTTTTTTGATAAAAAATGGAATTTATCCAGATATAATAGTAACTGATCTAGATGGAAATATGGAAGATATATTAAAAGCAAATGAAAATGGGAGCCTAGTGATAGTCCATGCTCACGGAGATAATATAGAGCTAATAAAAAAATATTTAACAAAATTTAAAGGAATTATAATGATAACAACTCAATCAAAACCTCATGGAAGTGTTTATAACTTTGGTGGGTTTACAGATGGAGATAGGGCATATTGTATTGCAAAGCATTTCAATGCAAAGAGAATAAATTTAATCGGGTTTAATCTTTCAAATCCAATTAAAAAAGAAGGGAAAAAATTAGAAATTAAAAGAAAAAAATTAGAATGGGCTAAGAAAATTATGGATACATGTAGTCAGTGAAGTTGTCCACATAGAAAGGATCTACTTTTATTGCATACTTCTTTGCCCACTCCTTCATTTTTTGCACCGCATATGCAGAATCTTGCTCAAAATTATTATAGAAATTCCACCCTTCCATTTGATAGTATGTAAATACTCCATTTTTCATTGTTGAATCTCCATCATATGAATATTGTTTATTGCTTGCAAAAGCCCCAAGTCTGTTTGTTATAACCGCTTTCTGAAAATCTCCTATTTGACATGCATCAAATGCAAAATAGATGTGTGATGAATCCGCACTGCTGAATTTTGATACAAACCAGCTGTTTGTCATCAAATACATGTCATGTGAAATCATACATGATCCATATTTTCTATATCTTGCTCCATGACCTGAATATGTAAATACCACATAGTCATCCGCATCTTCATTTGCAAGTAGCTGATTTATTGCATTATCTATGTTGGTTGCGGTCGCCTGGCTGTCTAAGATGATTGTTACACTATATCCCTTTCCCTGTAGGAAATTTTTCCAATCCACAGCGTCATCATCGCAATAATTCAAATCATTTGATGTTCCTTCATAATCTGATATTCCTATGCAGAGAGCCCATTTCCTAATTACTCCATCTCCCGTGGTGGCTTTTGGTGTTATATCTGTTGTTTCAATTTTATCAGATTTTGCAATCCTGGCAAAATTTTCATAATTTACAACTTCACCATCATTTATATCTAATATAACACCTTCTTCTGTATATAACGGAACAACCTTTCTTGTTTCCATGTATATTCTTGCCTTAAAATTTGTATCATTGCTTTTTTCACTATATGTCATGCTAACACAAAGCATTATTACAACTAAAAATATAGCCAATATTTTATTCATTTTTATCACTATACTAAACACAAATCCCATTTAAATATTTTACCCAAAAATTTTTTATAAATGTTACATTACAATACTTACAGGGTGATAATATGAAAAGCGATGAATTGAAGAATGTATATAGGATGCTCGAAGAACTATCAGAAGATATATCTGTCCCAAGAAATGTTAGGAGAGGGGCAAAAGAAGCGATGGATGCTCTTAATAGAAAGGATGAAAGCTTAGATGTTAAAATAGCATCCGCTATCTCTATCCTGGATGAAGTAGCAAATGACCCAAATACACCTATTCATGGTAGAACCGCGATCTGGAATATAATGGGTGCTCTGGAAAGCATTTCAGCAAAAATAAAATAAAAAAAGGGAAGAGGTTTATTTTTTCTTCAAGAATGGCAAGCCAGTCCTTGGGTTTTCTACCACTGTGTAGCCGGGGGGCATGTCGCATTGTTTGCCACTCTTTGGTTTTCCTGAGCTAAAGAAGTATATTGTTTGCTTTTTCCCCCCTTTCAGTGTAACATCTCTTGTATAAAGTGTGTATTTCTTTTTGTTTTTCTTGCTTATGTATTCGTAGGCCATTTTTATCGCCTCCTTATAGATATGTAATAGGAGAATTTAAACCCTTCGATATTTTCAGGGATAAGCTTAAAAAGGATTTTATATCATTTTTCAATTACCCGTTTAAATGTTGATAGTAAAGGCATTGCTATGGTATATATCCTTATTGTTGGTTCTGATGTGCATTGGAATATTGATATTTGACGAGGAAAGAAAAATATCAAGGAAAACATGTTATAGGAGAGTTAAAGATGGGATGGGCTATTTAATCATACTCATATTTGTTATGGTTATGATAAAAATTGAGAATATATTGCAGGATAATTTTTCAATAGGTCGCGATTTTACACCCCTGATATATGGAATTGAAGGAACCTCTCATATAGTTTTTTTACAAAATTTAATTAATAACAATTTTTTCATTCATTTTGTCTCTGTATTTTATCTTGTATCATTCATGTATGTAATTATCTTCACCCCCATTATTTTTATTTTGAGAGGAGAAGAAAATTTTGCAAAGATTTCAACATATGCAATATTGATAAACTACTTAGTACTTGTTCCTTTCTATCTCTTTTTTAATGTGAGTGTTACATCTTCATATCCTGAGGTAAAGCCAATATTATATTCAAATCCAAATTATATGTCACTCGTCCTCCTTGCGGATAGATTAACTGATAATTTTCCAAGTGGCCATATAAGTGTTCTTGTTCCCCTTTCTCTTATTGTTTTTTCTCATCCAAATATGAAAAGATATAAAATTTTAGTATTTTTCACAACAATTTTTATGCCCTTTGTCATTCTTTATCTTGGAATACACTGGTTGATGGATATTTTTTCTGGTTTAATACTCGGCATCTCATCTTATTTCATCGCAAAAAATGAAAAAGCGAGCAAATTTTTTGACAAAATTATAGGAAAATTTTAAATTTAAGAAAACTCTATTATCTAATGAAAAAAATAATTTGTTTCCTGTTCATAATGCTTATATCAATTACTTTGGCGGATGAAAAAGAAGTTGAGAATATAGGCATTGCAAATGAAGAAATTTTGATAAAAGGAAAAGATGTTTTTGAGGATATA
The DNA here is from genome assembly GCA_014361195.1 of Thermoplasmatales archaeon. Classification (NCBI taxonomy): domain Archaea; kingdom Methanobacteriati; phylum Thermoplasmatota; class Thermoplasmata; order Thermoplasmatales; species Thermoplasmatales archaeon. The sequence goes on from JACIWA010000003.1 coordinate 176,685, forward strand.
AATTTTAAGAACATAGGTAAAAAAATTTATACTGAAAATATAAAAATATGGATTTGCTCAATTGATGCAGAGGTATCAATTGAAGGAAAAAGATTTAAATATGAAGCGGGGAACAATACAATAGATATTTGCCTGAAAGATTTTGATATTGTTTTACTGCCAGGAAAAAATCTGATTGTAAGATTGCATTATTTAATAGATAAGAAATTTGAGAAAAAGATAATATATCCAACGGATCAAATTGAAATAAAAATAATAACAGATAGCTTTTTAAGAGCAAATATCCCTATAAAATACGAAAACAACACCTATTATTCTTCATATAAGCCAAAGATAAATGAGTTTTTGCTCGTAGAATTTCAGGAAAATGAGAAGAGTATCGATCCCATCTTTATCTCCATAGGAATATTTGCAATATTTTTAGGACTGCTGATAATATACTTAATTTTCAGAAGGTTATAGATTATTTTCTATCCATTCCTTTAACATATCTGCGGGCATTGCCCCAACATTTCTATTAATAATTTCACCATTTTTTAAAATCAAGACAGTGGGAATGCTCATTATCCCAAACCTCTCGCATAATTTTTCATTTTCATCAGTATTAACTTTTCCAAAAATTGCCCTCCCCTTCATCTCTTTTGCAACTTCTTCAAAAATAGGCGAGAAAAACTTACAAGGCCCACACCATGGAGCCCAAAAATCTACTACTATTACAGGATATTTTTTAATAATTTCATCAAAATTTTTATCTGTAAGAGTAATTGGTTTATCATCAAATTTCTTTTCCTTTATCATGTCTTTTATAATTTTTCTCCTTATTTCATCTATCTCGCTCATGCCAGTAAAATCAAAAGAAATATATAAAACCATTCTAAATTATGTCATGGACTTCAGGCTGATATTAGATTCTCATAGAAGTGCCTTTTCAAATATGGCAATAGATGAGGCAATTCTTAGGATTGGGAAACCAACTCTCCGCCTTTATAAATGGAACCCTTCAGCAATTTCCATAGGTTATTTCCAGAGCATAGAAGAGGAAGTGAATATCCCTGTATGCAAAAGGGAGGGTATAGATGTGGTGAGGCGCATAACTGGCGGGGGCGCGGTGTATCATGATTGTGAGGGAGAGATAACTTATTCTTTTGTATCCCCCGTCCATTTTTTGCCCGAGAGAACGATTGATATATACAGGGTTATATGTTCTTCAATTGCAAATGGATTGAATAAGATAGGGGTAGGAGCGAGTTTATCTGGAATAAATGATATAGTTGTTAATGGAAAAAAAATCTCAGGGAGTGCTCAGACGAAAAGGGATAAAAAAATTCTTCAGCACGGAACAATATTAGTAAGAGTAAATGTTGAAAAAATGTTTTCTCTTCTCAAAATAAGCAAGGAAAAAATAAGTGATAAGGAAATAAAGAGGGTTGAGGATAGAGTTACTTCTATAGAAAGAGAATTGGGATACGTGAGCAATGAAAAAATTATTGATGCAATAATTGATGGATTTGCTGAAAACATGAAAATAGATTTTTATAAGGGTGAATTTGAAGAGGAGGAAATAAATTTAGCAAAAATTCTGGAGGAAAAATATGCAAGCAAAGAATGGAATTTTAAAAGGTGAGTTTAAGGTAAAAAATGGCAAATTAATCAAGTGCAAAATAGTATTAAGTAAATCAATAATTGAAGATATAAAATTTCATGGAGATTTTTTTATTTATCCAGAAGAAAAGATTGAAGAAATTGAAGAGAAAATGAAAGGAATAAAATATGAAGAAAATGAAATAAGAAAAGCATTATATGAAAGTTTTGCTGGAGTAGAAATCATAGGAGCGGATATAGAGGATTTTTTAAAAGCAATAATGGATGCAAAATAAATAAAAATATATTTAACATTTCATTTCATGAAAATAGTTGCAGGCTCATCTTCCAAAAATTTGGCTAAAAGAATTTCTGAAAAGACAAAAATAGAGATGGCAAATATTTTTTTGAAAAGATTTCCAGACGGAGAATGCTATGTTAGAATAGATGATGAGTTTGATCACGCAATAATTGTACAAAATACCTATCCTGATGAAAATATAGTTGAACTTTTTTTAATTCAAGATGCGGTTAGCAGATTTGCAAAAGAAATAGATATGGTTATTCCTTACTATGGGTATGGTAGGCAGGATAAAATATTTGAAAAAGGAGAAGCTATTAGTGCGGAGAAAATTGCAAAATTGATTGAAGAAAGTGCGGATAGGATAATTTTAGTAAATCCTCACAAGGAGCATATAAAAAATTTTTTTGGTATAGAGGTAAATATTTGCGACGCAACCCCATCAATTGCAAAATATTTTGATAGAAAGGTAGATGTGGTAATTTCGCCGGATGAAGGGGCAATTGAAATTGCTAAAAAGTGTGCGGAAATTTTAAATTGCGATTATCACTATTTCAGGAAAAAAAGATTAAGTGAGAATGAAGTAATCATGGAATTAAAAGATATGAATGTAGAAGGAAAAAGAGCATTGGTTTTAGATGATATAATATCTACTGGTGGAACAATGAAAAAAGCAATCGAAATGCTAAAAAATCAGGGAGCAAAAGAAATTTATACCGCATGTATTCACGGCCTATTTATAGCTAATGCGGATGAGAAAATATTAAATGCGGGATGTAATAAGATTGTATCAACTGATACAATAGAAACAAAGTATAGCGAGGTTAGTGTTGCAAACGAAATTTCTAAATATCTCTATTCTTGAAAAACAGATAAGCTAATACAAGAGATAATATAATCCACATAAGGAGCATTGAAAAAAGAAAAGTATTGTTATAAAAAGAAGGATAATTAATTTGAATTGGAACTCCTCCTCTTAAAGGTGTAACATTTAAATATACAAGACTTTCAAAAGCACTCACTGGATTTAAAGCACTTAAAATGTAGAACCAGTTTGGAGCAAGAAAATTATCATTTAAAATCTGCAAGGGATTTGATTTATATATGATTATAAGCAACCCAAAAAGTATTATTCCCCATATCATTGAGAAGAGAAACCATGTGAAGATTGCTCCCCCCATGGCGGTCGCCCTCTTTTTAAATAATGAAGAAATCATTATTGAGATTGCTACATAAACAATTCCTAAAAGTATTGAAAGGGCTATAAAGGAAAAATATTCCATCCATTTAACTTCTTTTACATTCATTCCTATTACAATTCCTGCGATCCCAAAACCAATAAAAATTGATGATGCAATTACGCAACTAAGGCCCAAAAATTTCCCGAGCAATACCTCCCATCTTTTCACTGGATATGATAAAACAATTGCAAGTGAGCCTCGCTCCTTTTCTCCCGCAATAGTTGCATATCCGAGCATAAGCCCCAGTATAGGAATCAAAAATTCAACAAAACTCATCATACCAACTATTGTTGCGGAAAGACTCTGCCATTCGCCTTTGCTGAAATATGAAATAACAAGTGTTAGAATTAAAAATATTGCGGAAAGGGCAATAATCCATTTATTTCTCCAGTTATCCATGAATTCCTTTTTTGCTATCGCCAAAATTTTATTCATTTTTCTTCACCATCTTAACAAATATTTCCTCTAGGGTAGGCTCAACTGTCTTGAAATCAATTATTTTTCCTCCCGCATTTTCAATCGCATTTATAACACTTGCCTTTGTCTCAGATGAGCATTTTATCTCTATAATATTTCCCTCCATTTTTGCGTCTTCTACTCCATTCAGTTCCTTTACCACTTTGACCATTTTCTCCGATGGATTCGAAACATTTATTTTCAATTTTGGCTGAATTTTTAATTTTTTACTCAATTCTTCAACACTATCTATCGCAATTATACTCCCTTTATTCATTATTGCAACCCTATCACTTAATTCCTGAACTTCAGATAAAACATGGGAGGAGAGAACTATGGTCGCTCCCTCTTCCTTCATTTTCCTTATTTTATTCCTTATCTCGTATGCTCCAAGTGCATCAAGCCCGCTCGTTGGCTCATCAAGTATTAGCAAGGGCGGAGAATCCATCAGGCATTGCGCCAGCCCGAGGCGCTGTATCATTCCCTTTGAAAAACCTCCGACTTTCCTGTTAATTGCGTCGCCTAACCCAACTTCTTTCAGAATTTCAACGCATTTCTCCTTTTCAAAATCTTTTAACTCCGCAAAAAATTTTAGGGTTTGGAGGGCTGTTAAATTTTCATAAAAAGAAGGTGATTCTGGCAAATATCCGATGAGTTTTTTCACCTCTCTCTCATTTGAAGAAATATCCATCCCGTTTATCCTTATTTCTCCTTCATCAATTTTTATTAAGCCAAGAATTGCTTTTATTGTTGTTGTTTTTCCCGCACCATTTGGGCCCAGCAAGGCAAATACCTCGCCCTTTTTAGTCTCAAATGAAATATTTTTGACCGCAACAAGCCCGTTATATGTTTTCCTTAGATTTTTAACTTCTATCATTTTCAGGTAAATTGCTTTTTTCTATATAATTTTATGGGATTTGTGATGAAAGCCAAATTTGTAATGACAGCTACATCTTTTTCATTTGCAAGATAATCACGTATATTTATATAGTATTGATCAGCAAGTCATTCAACAAATTAATAAAGCAACAAAAGAATATTTTTGAAAACTTTTTCAATAAAAACTCTTTCATAAATATTGCATTGTGAAACATTCTGAATTATCATCTATAATAATGAGAAAATATTGTTTCCTTTATATCAATTTACCATAAACAAGTGATGATTTAGCTCTAAAATAATTCCAATTTTCCCTTCTCTTTTTATGGAGAAAATCTTTTCTTGTTTCTTCATTGTTAGTGGTTTGCCTTCCTATCTATTTCAATTGAAGGATTCCTCATACCATTTTCTACCATATATATTTTGAATGAAATACCTTTTATTCTATTCCTATAGGAAAACTGGGAAATGTCCATGTATTTTTTAATTCAAAAATATTTAATAATGTTAAATAATTGCATTAACATGAAGAAAGATTTGATATCAATGCTCGATGTTAAAAATGATTTGGAGAGGATAATAAATGATGCCATAGAAATAAAAAAATACGGTTGCAAAAGAATAATGGAAGGAAAAATTATGGCGATGATTTTCGAAAAAAGTTCAACAAGGACGAGAGTTTCATTTGATGTAGCGGTTAAAAAATTAGGAGGGCATTCAATATTTTTAAGTAAGAATGAAATACAACTTGGAAGAGGGGAAACAATAGAGGATACCGCAAAAGTACTAAGCAAATATGTAGATGTAATAGTTTATAGAGCATATACTCATGAAAGTATGAAAGAATTAGCAAGACATGCGAATGTGCCTGTTATAAATGCCCTCGATAATGCGGAGCATCCCTGCCAGGTGATTGCGGATTTCATGACAATAAAGGAAAAGAAAGGGAGATTGAAAGACATAAATTTCGTGTATATAGGCGATGGAAACAATAATATGGCTCATTCTTATCTGCTTGGAGGAGCAATTGCTGGGATGAAAGTCAAGATTGTTTCTCCAAAAAAATATTGGCCATCTGAGATATATGTAAAAAAAGCGAGAGAGTTAGGAGGGGTTTTTGAGATAGAGGAATTGAATGAAAATTCGCCATCAGATGCGGATGTTGTTGCAACAGATACATGGATTTCGATGGGTGACGAGCATGAGAAAGAAGAGAGAATCAAAGATTTCCAGGGCTATACTGTTAATGAAGCTTTTATGGCGAAGGCAAAGAAAGATGCAATATTTTTACATTGCTTGCCCGCCTATTATGGATATGAAGTTACGAAAGAAGTTGCTCATGGAAAACAATCAGTAATATTTGAGGAAGCATGGAACAGGCTTTGGGCGCAAATGGCTATATTGAAGTGGATTTTTGAATAAGCTCTTTATAAAGCTTCATGGCCTCCAATATTATTTCTTTCGCCTCTTTTGCATCCCCCCACTTCTTTATCTTAACTTTCTTACCCTCCAACTCCTTATAAACTTTGAAAAAATGCTGTATCTCTCTAAGCAAATGTTTTGATAAATCTCTCTTGTCTTTTATATCATTAAATCTCGGATCATTTAAAGGAACTGAAATTATTTTATCATCTGGCTTATTTTCATCTATCATTCTTAAAACTGCAATAGGTCTTACCTTTATAAGCACCATCGGGTGGCTTGCTTCAGTTACTAAAATAAGAGCATCTAGAGGATCACCATCCTTGCAATATGTTCTAGGTATAAATCCATAATCGCCTGGATAATGAAAAGGAGAAAATATTATTCTATCAAATTCTATTATATTGTATTTTTTGTTATACTCATATTTTTTTCTAGAGCCCATCGGGTTTTCGACTATTACATTAATTATTTCAGGAGGATTCTGCCCAGTTTCTACATCATGCCACAAATTTTTCATGAAAATAAATATGAAATTTAATATATTTTTATTGAAATTTTGAAACATCGAAATGCATAAATAACAAAAATAAATTTTGGAAATGATTTAAAATGAAGAAATTAATAGTATTTGCGGTAATTTTTGCAATTGCGTTGGCAAATGGCAACTCCTTAGTTGCGGATTTTTACTGGCAACCAAACGAACCAACAGATTTACAAGAAGTGCAATTCTATGATAATTCGACTGGTGAAGTGGTTGCATGGATTTGGTATTTTGGAGACGGGGAGAGCAGTACTGAAAGAAACCCTGCACACCTGTATAAGGATGATGGAACATATACGGTAAGGCTTGTTGTATGGGATAAAAATGGAAACATGGCATATAATGAAAAAATTATAAATGTATTAAATGTTCCTCCCGTTGCAATTGCTGGCGAGAATATTATTTCAAACGCAACAGTTATAACATTTAATGCAAGCAATAGCTATGATTTAGATGGATGTATAGTAAATTATACATGGGATTTTGGAGATGGAAGCACTGGATATGGCATCGTTGTTGAGCATTCCTACAATTCATCAGGAATTTATAATGTTACCTTAACTGTGATAGATGATGACGAGGCAAGTGATAGCGACGAAATTCAGGTTTTATTTGATAATAATCCTCCAGAAACAAATTATAGCATTGAAGAAATTAAGGAATGGTACAATAAAAGCGTTGAAATATTTTTAAATGCAACAGATAATCTTGCTGGAATTTATAAAACATTTTATAGAATAGGAAATGATAGCTGGAAGGAGTATAATGAGAGCATCAATATAAGCAGTGAAGGAATAAATATCTTGAGATTTTATAGCGTCGACAACGCTGGGAATTATGAACAGGAAAAAAATTTAACAATAAAAATAGATTTGCATCCACCATCTACAAATTATTCAATAAATGCAACATATGGCAATGAAGGATGGATAAGAAGCACCCCAATAATAAGCTTGAGTGCGAGCGATGTCCTTTCTGGAGTTAATAAAACATTGTACAAAATTAATGACGGAGAATGGGAAGAATATAAGGGAGAAATAAATATCTCCGCTGATGGAGAACATATCATAAGATTTTATAGCATTGACAACGCGGGCAACCGTGAGCAAGAAAAAAACATCACATTAAAAATAGATACAAGGGCGCCAACGATGAGCATTGTTGCACCTGAAGAGGGCTATATTTATATAGCATCGCGCAAGATAATTCCGACACTATTTGATAATACTTATATAATAGGAAGGTTTGCTGTGGAAGTTGAGGCAAATGATACACGCTCTGGAATGTATTGTATTGAATTTCTACTCAACAATCAAACTCTCTGGAAGGATTATGTTTCTCCCTACAGCGTTGAATTGCCAAGAGAATTTCCTTGCTCATTTAATAAATTAAAAGTCGTTGCTTACGACTTTGCGGGAAATAAAGCGGAGAGCAAAGAAATCACATACCTTAAAATCCTGTAAATTAAAACCTGATTTCCTTTCCTTCGTATTCAACTTTTATTATCCTATGATAAGGGATCATTCCCCTTTTTGTTTCAAGAAAATACCCTCCTATATTTATTATATCCTCCCCTTTTAGGTAATCAATATCATTTTCGTTTCCTCTGCTTATGTACCATACTACAACCTTGTTAAAATCATATTTTTTATCCCATTTTAGCTTGTTTAATATCCTTCTCACGAAATATTTATATACCGTTGCTATATTAAAATTGCTATTTTGAGGGATATTATGGAAAATAAAAAAGGAACAACAACACTTGCAATGGTTTGTAAAGATGGTGTTGTAGCAGCAGCAGAAAGGCGGGCTACAATGGGCACACTTATCGCTCATAAAGTAGCAAAAAAGATATATAAAATAGATGAGCATTTACTCCTTACAACTGCTGGGCTTGTTGGAGATGCGCAGATTCTTGCAAGATATATGAGAGTAGAATCAGAGCTTTACAAACTTGAAAGAGAAGAGAAAATGCCAGTAAAAGGAGCTGCAACTCTTATGGCAAACTTCCTCAATCAGAGAAAATTTTATCCATATTATGTCCAACTTATAATAGGAGGGGTTGATTCATCAGGCCCGCACGTGTTCTCGCTTGACCCAGCAGGAGGAGCAATTGAAGATATATATACAACAACTGGCTCAGGTTCACCATATGTTTTTGGTGTACTTGAAGATAATTATTCCAAGGATATGAGTGTTGATGAGGGAATCAATCTTGCAATAAGGGCACTGACAGCCGCGATGAAACGTGATTCAGCATCTGGAGATGGTATTGATGTTGTTGTTGTAACTGATAAGAATTATATAGAACTTAAAGATGAAGAGATAGAAGAAAGAAAGAAAAAGATGGGATTATAACTTTCATGCCAATTGAAGAAATTTTGGAAAAAATAAAAGAGGAAATAAGAGCATCTATACCTTCAAGTATAAGTATAACAGGTGTAGAGTTCGAAGGAGCGGAGTTGGTTATTTATACAAAGGACCCGGAAAAATTTGCGGAGGAAAGTGAGCTTATTAAACAATTAGCTAAAAAAATCCAGAAAAGAATTGTTGTAAGAGCGGATTCATCCGTTTTAATGGATATGGAAAAAGCGGAGGAAAAAATAAAAGAGCTTATCCCAAAGGAAGCAAATCTTGTAAATATATATTTTGAACCAGATGTTGGAGAAGTAACCCTTGAAGTTGAAAAACCCGGCATAGCTATAGGGAAAAAAGGAAATTTGCTTAATGAAATAAGAAAAACAATAGGTTGGGCACCGAAAGTGATAAGGGCTCCTCCTATGCCATCAAAGACAGTTCAGGACATAAGAAAATATTTGCGTCTTGTTTCTGAAGAAAGAATAAAGTTTTTGAGAAGATTTGGGAGAAGATTACATAGGGGCGTAAGCGAAGGGGAGAAGTGGGTAAGAATAACATCTCTTGGAGGATATAGAGAAGTCGGCAGGAGCTGTACAATGCTATCAACAAATGATAGTAAGATATTGATTGATTGCGGGTTAGATGTTTCATCACCTGAAAACGGTTCTCCATATCTCAATATGCCGGAAGTTTTACCCCTTGAGTCCATAGATGGAGTTGTAGTAACTCATGCTCATCTTGACCACTCGGGCTTAGTTCCAATGCTTTTTAAATATGGTTATGATGGACCAGTTTATGCAACATATCCAACAAGGGATGTAATGGTTCTTTTGCAGATGGATTACTTAAGAGTTTGTGGGGATGAGGCAAAAAAAGCTCCTTATACTTCAGAACATATAAGAAAAGAAATTCAGAATACAATCCCTCTTAACTACGGAGATACGATAGATATAGCCCCAGATATAAAATTAACAATGCATAGAGGGGGTCATATCCTTGGCTCTTCGATATGCCATTTCCATATAGGTGATGGATTGTTTAACATTGCTTTCTCAGGGGATATAAAATATGAGAAAACATGGCTTTTTAGCGCCGCCGCAACCCACTTCCCGCGCCTTGAGGCAATTGTCCTCGAATCAACTTATGGGGGAAAAGATGATATACAGCCGTCTCGCAAGAAGGCGAGCGAGCAACTTCGAGATATCATAAAGAAGACTATTGAAAACAAAGGAAAAGTGCTTATACCTGTATTTGCAATTGGGAGGTCACAAGAGGTAATGATAGTGATTGAGCAACTTATAAAAGAGAAGGAATTGCCGGAAGTGCCTGTGTACCTTGATGGAATGATATGGGAGGCAACTTCTATCCATACTGTTTATCCGGAATACTTAAATGCGGATTTGAGAAAAAAAATATTTCAGGAAGGAGAAAATCCACTGATGGCGGATTTTTTTGAAAGGGTTGATAGTGTTGATAAGAGGAGGGAAATTATAGACGAGAGCAATGAATGCATTATTCTTGCAACAAGTGGAATGCTCAATGGTGGACCAATAATGGAATATTTCAAGGCATGGGCGGATGATTCAAGAAGCACCCTAATATTTGTTGGTTATCAGGCAGAGGGAACTCTTGGAAGGAAATTACAGCGAGGTAATAGGGAAATCATTTTGGGAGATAAGGAAATAAAGGTTGAAATTAATATTGAAACTTGCGAAGGTTTCTCAGGCCATTCTGATAGAAACCAACTAATGAATTTCATAAAAAATATCTCACCAAAACCAAAAAGAATAATATTGAATCACGGGGAAGAGACAAAATGTATGGATTTAGCAGCTAGCTTATATAAAAAATTTGGGATAAAAACTCTCGCAATAAAAAATCTTGAGACAGTAAGATTTAGATAAGAATTATAAATAACCAATTGATTATAGTAAGGTGAATAGCATGGGAAAAAAGATAAAAGCAACTGGCATCTTGGTATTGTTATCCTTAGTAATTTTTATAAATAATGCATATGATGTATACTCTGGTAGCATGGATGAATTAATTGTTGATTTTTATTTTGAGCCAGAGACACCTTTAACATTCCAAACTGTTTATTTCTGGGACAATTCTACATATAACCAAAACTATGCGGTAAATTTTTCCTGGGACTTTGGAGATGGAAATATAAGCTATGAAAAAAACCCACAGCATGTTTACTCAATTCCTGGAAAATATAATGTAACACATGGGATAACTTTATACAATAATAGTGGTATTATAAACACTTCAATGGTTGTAAAGCAAATAAATGTTCTCAACCGCCCACCTGTGGCAAAATTTTATTGGAATGCTTATGGCAACAACTTTACATTCCGGGGGAATTTCGATTACGATCAGAGCTATGATTTAGATGGATATATAGCAAATTACACATGGGATTTTGGAGATGGGAGCATTGGATATGGAGCAGTCGTCACGCATACGTATATTTTAACAGGGAGATGCAATGTTACTTTAACTGTTCGCGATAACAATGGTTCAATTAATTCAATAAGAAGGGAAATAAATATTTCAAATAAGATGCCTTTTGCAAATTTTTCGTATGAGCCAGCAAATCCAACATCTCTTGATAATATTACATTTAACAGTACTTCATATGATCAAGACGGCTATATAACAAATTGGATATGGGACTTTGGAGGAGGAAAAATATTCTTTAATTCTACAGTTACATATAGATACGATGATAATGGAATTTACTCAGTATATCTTTTTGTAATAGATAATGAAGGAGCATTTAATTATACTTTGAAGAATGTTATAGTTTATAATATTCCTCCTTTTGCAAACTTTACTTGGGAACCATTTTACCCTATACCAAATAAAAACATAACATTTAATGCAAGCAATAGCTATGATTTAGATGGATATATAGCAAATTATACATGGGATTTTGGAGATGGAAGCACTGGATATGGCATCATTGTTGAGCATTCCTACAATTCATCAGGAATTTATAATGTTACCTTAACTGTGGTAGATGATGATAATGAAAATGCAACTCAAAGGTACTCTATCCTGGTTGCGGATTTTTATGTTGATAAAAATGTTTATGATCCCGCCAATCATACATGGAATAGAATTAGTGATGCATTGAATAATGCAAGTGATGGAGCATTTATATATGTAAGGGAAGGAATTTATGAAGAGGATGTAAATGTCTCAAAAGAGGTTTTTATTGAAGGAATTAATGCAACAGTATATGGAAATGTTAGCTTGCTGAAAAATATTACTTTTTGCAAAATGGGCACAAAAGGCTCATCATTTTCCGCTGGAGAAAATTGCTCAATATATAATTGTACAATAGAAGCGGATAAAATAAAATTAAACAGGAAAAACATCCTCTTCTACAATGAAATCAAAGGTGAAATTGAATTATTGGATTGGAACAATTTGACATATAACTCAATAGGAGGGGGAGTATCTGTAAAGGGAAATGAAAATGAATTTTACGAAAATAAGGTTTATAATGCGTTTTACGGATTTAATCTATCCGGTGAGTTCAATAAAGTGGTAAAGAATGAAATAAGTGGATGTATCTACGGAATATACCTCTGGAAATTCAATGAAATTGTCAGCAACGATATAGGATTTAGCGGATTTGGAATCTATATAAATACGGACAATATCCTTATTGGGTATAATAAAATTGCGTATAGCTACTTTGGTATATACTCAGCAAACTCAGAAAATGTAACTCTTCTCGATCTAATTCTTTTAAACAATACCAACTCCATTTACTCAAAAAATATTTTTGCTGAAAATGTTAAAATAGAAAATGGAAAAAATGGAATAATAGCAAATGGAAAAGTAATTAATTCTTCAATAAAGGGTTTGGAGAACGGAATAATAGCGAGCAATGTATTGATAGAAAATTGCTCGATTGAAAAATGTAAAAATGGATTGAACATCAGCAATTCAGAGATTGTTTATACCAATTTAGAAGAAAATTATATAGGAGCTTATATAGATAATACCTCCGTCATAAATTGCAGTTTCTCAAAAAACATTTACGCAATTAAAGCGGGAGATGGAAATAGCATATCAAATTCAACTCTTTCAAATAATTCTTTTGCGATAATATGTGATGGAATAAATAACTCAATTTTTAAATCCAACATTTATAGGAACGGTGGCGGTATATACATAAAAAATTCTTTTAACTCAGTTTATGAAAATATTGTAAAAGAAAATGAGTATGGATTGAGGATTTTCACCTCACCCTATAACACAATTGATAAAAATAGTTTTGAAGATAACAAATACAACTTTGATATGGAAGGAAGCGAAATTAATCATTTCTATCAAAAAATAGAAAATAATACAGCGAATAGCCTTTCATTCTTATATCTTTTAAATGAATCAAACGTTGCATTAAATGGGAGCTATGGCTACATTGCCCTTATTGGTTGCAAAAACATTTCATTAAATAATTTCAGCAACTCGCATGCTGGCGAGCTTTTGCTGGCGGGCTGCTGGGATGTGAGGTTTAAAGGCGGAGTTGTGCGGGAAAATATAGAAGGAATTTATGTTTTTAAGAGCAGGAATTTATCTTTTGAGGGTATTGAAATAAGGAATAATGTGCGGGGTTTATCAACGAAATCATCTTATGGGCTTGCAATTTATAATTGCTCATTTGAAGGAAATGAAAAGGGAATTAACTTATTCAATATAGGAAGGGAATTTTCTGAAGTTAGGATGGCAATGGTGAATTTCTATAATAATTCATATGGTTTCAGTATAGAGAATGCGGATGGAATAAATGTGAGCGGTGTAAATGCTAGTATGAATGGATTGGATGGGGCTATATATAATGGGAATGTCTATATTAGTTATTCAAAAATTTCATCTTTATCATTTAAGGAATCAGAGATAAACATATCTGTCTCAGAAATTTATAAAATTTATGTAGAAAACTCAAAAATTTCAATCTTTAACAGTTCAATTAAGAATTTAGACGCTAAGGAATGCAACTCTTATATTGAGAGATGTAACTTATCAGGAAATCTGAGCTTATATAATGGAAAAATTGAATTGAACAATAGCATTTTTTACAAAAATGAAAATATATTGTTTAACTTTTCATATGTTTCAATAAGAAATTCAATATTTAATTGGAACAATATATCTAAATTCACAGGTGCAAATGGGTCTTTGAGAGATAGTATTATAGCAAACAATAGCATTGGGCTATTGGTCGAGAACTCAACTCTTTCATTAACTAACATAACTGGTTATAAAAATGGTATAGGAATTTACTTGAATTCTTCATACTGCGAGATTTATTACGGGAATTTCTCTGAAAATAATATATCAATTTTTGTAGATGGATGGAACAATACAATTGAAAAAATATTGATTCATCATAATAAGAAAGGCATTTTGTTATATGGAAATAATAATACGGTAAAAAATTGCTCATTCTGGAGAAATGAAATTGGAATTGAAGCATATGGAAGCAACAAAATCTATTCAAATAATTTTGTTTATAATTGGAAAAATGCAATTGAGAAAGGAAATAATAGCTGGAATTTAACCTATCCTGTTGGAGGAAATTATTGGCATGATTATCTAGGCAAGGATTTTATGAAGGGTGAGAAGCAGAATATAAGTGGAAAAGATGAAATTGGCGATACTCCGTATCAAATAAATGGGAGCTATGATTTCTATCCTCTTATAGAAAAATGTAATACCGCTGCTTTAATCCCGAATGAAAAACCAATTGCAAAATTTTATTTCTATCCATCATTTCCTTCTTCATTCGAAAACATAATGTTCTTTGATTCTTCCTATGATGAAAATGGGGAAGATGACATAATTTCATGGACATGGGATTTTGGAAACGGAATTAGAAGCAATGAAAGAAATCCAATTCACAACTATACTGTTCCTGGAAATTATACTATAACTTTAACAGTTAAGGATAAAAGCAATGAAACAGGAGCATTCTCTATAAATATTTCAATAAAAAATACTCCACCATATGCAGACTTTTCATTCAAAGAGAATCCAAAATCATATGAAATTGTTGAATTTAATGCAAGCAATAGCTATGATTTAGATGGATATATAGTAAATTATACATGGGACTTTGGAGATGGAAGCAATGGATATGGAAATATTTCCTATCACAAATATATAAAGCCAGGGATTTATAAAGTTAAATTGGTTATTATTGATAACAACGGGAGCAAAAAAGAAAAGGAAAAGGAGATAGAAATAATTAATAGAGAACCAAGTGCTGATTTTATATACTCGCCCGAAAAAGCAAGTCCTGGAGAAGAGATGGAATTCACCGATCTATCAACTGATATGGACGGAGAAATAATTTCATACATTTGGAATTTTGGAGATGGAACCTTTTCATACGAAAAAAATCCAACTCATGCATATGAAAAGCCAGGAGAATATGAAGTAACATTGATTGTAAAGGATGATTATGGAGCGATTGCGAGCATTAAAAAAACAATAACGGTGAAGAAAAAAGAAATCCCATCCTTCGAACTTATCATATTTGTGTTTGCACTGATAATCTTAATTTCAAGAAGAAAAATCTGCTTTTAAAAACATAATTTAAAAATTTTATGGGCCCGCCCGGATTTGAACCGGAGTCTCTGGCTCCCAAGGCCAAAAGGATACCAGGCTACCCCACGGGCCCTAAAAATCGTAAAGTAAAAAAGGATATAAAACTTTTCCATTCATGAAAAAAATTATTGCTAATCTGATTTTAGTATTTACATTGTTTGTTATATACTCATCTGTAGCAATCAGTTTCTTCATTGATTTTGAAGCAGAGATTTCCTCCCAATCTCTAATGTTTGCTCTTATATTCAATTTCCTGATAATTTTTATTCCTTCCATATTATTTGCTTACCTTTATTATGGTGAGATATGGAATAGTCTTTATTTTAGAAAAGAGGGTGCTGTAAAATCAATATTATATGGCTTTCTATCAACAATAATTTTTCTCTTTCTGCAAGGAGCTTTTCTAACAATTATAGGATATGAAGAAAGCAATCCTTTAGCAGAGAAAATTGTTGAAATTGTAAAAAGAAATTCATTTCTCTTATTTCTAATACCAATAATCTCTTCAATAAGTGAGGAAACTTTTTATAGAGGGGTTATTCAAAATTTGCTACAAAAAAAGATGGGCATATATTCAATTTTTTTAACTTCTTTAATTTTTGCAATTGCGCATATAGAGTACAAAACAATTTTCCAAATTTTGATGCCCTTCCTTTTTGCCCTTCTTTTGGGTTTTTTAATGTACAAATTTAAAAACATTTTTGCACCGATATCCGCACATTTCTTCTATAATTTTTTAAGCTTGCTTGTTAGTGTTTTTTATGGATGAAGATATTTCATTAACTTTATTTACACAAAAATAATTAAATATGTGCATCCGAGCGAAAGAATAAAGGGAGAAAAGAGCAAAAAATTATGGAATAAAAAAATTATTTTTGGGATTACAGGCGGAATTGCAGCGGTTGAATGCGTGAAGATTGCCAGGGAGCTAATAAGACACGGGGCGGATGTTTATCCAGTGATGACAAAAGATGCGTGTAATATACTGCATCCGCAAGCAATGAAATTTGCAACAGGAAATGATGTCATAATTGAGTTGACGGGCAATGTAGAGCATGTTTCCTATGAGGCGGATTTGTTGCTAATTGCGCCTTGTACAGCAAATACGATTTCTAAAATTGCGAATGGAATTGCGGATAATGCCCTCACTACTTTTGCTCTTGCATTTGAAAATAAAATTATAATTGCTCCTTCAATGCACGAAAAAATGTTTAAAAATAAATTTCTTGAAGAAAATATTAAAAAATGCAATGAAAAGGGAATTAAATTTATTCCTCCAAAAATTGAGGAAGGAAAAGCAAAAATGGCAAGCAATGAAGAAATAATTGAAGCGGTTATAAGGGAATTGAGAGGAAAAGATAAAGAAGGTAAAAAAGTGCTAGTTATAGGTGGCCCAACATCAGAGCCAATAGATGATGTGAGAGTTTTAACAAATATTTCCTCCGGAAAAATGGCAAGAGCAATAGCAATAGAGGTATATGAAAGAGGGGCGGATGTTGAAACATGGTTTAGTAGTATAGAAAGCTTTTCATTTATTCCGAACAGGAGTTTTTCTGCAATAAAGGATCTAATCAATTTAATTAAGAAAGCAAAAAAATATGATGCAGTAATAAATTGTGCTGCAATTTCAGATTTTATAGTAAAGAAAAGAAAGGGAAAAATAGAGAGCAAAGAAAAAGTAGTTGTTTGCCTTGAGCCATCTCCAAGAATAAATCCAATGCTCAAGAAAATAGGAAAGATTGTTATTGGCTTTAAACTAGAAGAAAAAAATGTTTTTGAAAGAGCATATAAAAGAATGAGGGGAGATGGAATAGATTATATGATAGGGAATAAGATAGATAGTATAGGAAAAGATTACACACAGATATGGATAATAGGGAAAGAAGGATTAATTAAAAAAGTTAAAGGTAGAAAAGAGGAAGTTGCAAAAAATATAGTTGATTTAATATGAAGGTTATTTCCTTTGCTCCATCACACATAACCGGCTTTTTTGAAATATTTTTAAAGGAGAGTAGCGAAAAAAGCGGCTCCAGAGGAGCGGGATTGTGCATTTCCCTGGGAAGTTATGCAATTGCAGAAAAAATTTCTGGAAAAAAAATGGTAGCGGAAGGGAATATTGGAAAGGGTGAGGTTACAAAACTCGCTATCAAAAGAATTGCTAGTGGTGTAAAAGTGAAAATAAAAAATCAATTGCCTTTCTCTCAGGGTTTTGGTATAAGCGCAAGCTCTTCTCTTTCCTCCTGCCTGGCGGTGGCGGAATTGCTTGGAATTGATAGATCAGAGGCAATAAGGGCGGCACATTATGCGGAGTTAAAAAGTGGCACAGGCCTTGGGGATGTTGTGACATCAGCGAGAGGAGGGATGGAAATTAGGTTAAGGGAAGGAATTGGAGGAGAGATTAAAAAAATTGAATTGAACGAGAAAATAATTGTTGGGATAGTTGGAAAAAAAATTCATACAAAAAGCATATTGGAAGATGAGAAAAAGAGGGAAATTATAAATGACATCGGGAAAGATTGCTTGAAGAAGTTTTTGAGGAAACCAGATATTGAGAATTTTTTTGATCTATCTCTTTATTTTGCGGAGAATAGCGGGCTTATGAGCGAGAAGGTAAAGAAAGTTTTAAAACATCTCAATAAAATAGGAAAAGCATCAATGTGTATGATAGGCAACTCTGTTTTTGCAATCTATAATAAAGAGATTGAAAAATATCTATCAAGATATGAAAGTTATGTTTGCAACATAGATAATTATGGAGCAAGAGTTTTAGCAACCTTTTTCCCTTAAATGCTTTCTGAAACAATCTTTATGCCAGTATTTTCCATCCTTAAAAATTTCATCTTTTTCTATTTCTTTTTTGCAATAATGGCATTCCATAATTAAGAAATTTTTAAGTTTATATAAATTAAACTACTTCTCTTGTTATAACCGCAATACCTCTCTCAAAATCAGTCATTTCTTCTCTATTAAGAACACATTGTCCAACCGCAATAAGTTCGTCATTTTCACTCACTATCAATGCTTCATCATATGGTCTTAACTCCTTACAAGCATCCAGAACAAATTTTGCAAAAACATTTTTACCTTCCTTTACAAATGATATTGCTTCTTTTCCAATATAAACCCGCATTTTTGGTGGTTTAAAATATTTGTGCAATATTTTTGCTCCTTCCTTCTTAAGGGTGAAGAAGCCATCTGTTGCCCTCATTGAAACTAAATGTTTTCCATCGCAAATAACATTTCTTATTTTTCCTGTCTTTTTGGATTTAATTAATTCTATTTTTCCTTTAAAAAGTGCGTTTCCCGCTCCTTTTCCAAATTGATAGTCCGCGATCGCTCTTATTTTCCTTAAATCAAAATTTTTGCTATTTTTACCAAATTCCTCATATCCCGCATACTCTAATTTTTTGAATTTTCTCCATATCTTTGAGCTTTCTTTCCTTGTTTCATCATCCAAAATTTCTGGAAAAACTGACTGGGCAACTGGATAAATTTCATCAAGCTCAATTGGAATTAAACCAAATGGAGAATCTATAAAAACATTTCCCTCAATTTTTTTCAGCCATTCATTCTTACTGGTATATGGCTTTTGCATTTCATCAAATATTATACTTTTTTCAAAAAATGGCTCATATCTTTCAATAATTCTCTTCTGCAATCTATAAACTATGGGGCGATGTATGGAATATTTACCACTATAAATAAATGCTTTGTCTTTTGATATGTTTTCATATTTTTCAAGCCATCTCTTATTATTCTTTATTATTTCCATTGCTTCCATTAGGTTAGGATGACAAACCGCTCCTCTTTCAACAATTTCCATAAGGTAGCCATGCTTTATTGCCTCCCTGATTTTTTTTATCTTACCAAATGCCTGTAAAAGATTGTGCTGAGCAATTTTCTTTTCCCTTTCTCTTCTATCCATTTTCCTCATTTCATCCGCGGAATAAGAATCGCATATCTTACAATTGCAGGGAATTTCATCTATCTCATCTAACTTTTTAGTTCCATCGGGAAATATAAATCTGTTATCTTTTGCATACTTAACATAAGAAGCGGAATCGAAAATATCACATCCAAGAGCGACCGCCAGCGGAAAAATTAACGGATGACCCGCCCCAAAAAGATGAATTGGTCGTGAGGGCGGGAGATTTTTTTTGCATTCTATTATTATCTCCGCCAACTTTTTATATTCTTGATTCTCCATAAGAGGAACAACTCCTCCAATTGGATAGATATCCGCTCTGAGCTTTGCCATCTCTTTTGAGCATTTCCTTCTTAATTCCTTATAAATGCCCCCCTGAACCGTGCAAGCCAAAAGCATTTCTCCTTTTTCCTTAATGCTTTCTTTAGCCCTCCTTATTGTTTCCTCCGTCTCTTTTTTAACAATCTCATAATCCTTTCTCTCCGAAAATAAATCAAGAATTGTTCCTATATCGCTACCAATTTCTCTCTGAAATTTTACTATCTCAATAGGATCTATTTCTATCCCGTATTTATAAATCTGGAAGGAGCCAGAATCAGTCATTATCGGTTTCTTAAAATTCAGCAAGGAATGCAGCCCTTTTTCAACAGCTTCTTTTCTTAAATTTTCATCACTATATATTATGTATGAATTTGTTATTATAGCATCTGCCATAGGAATTTCACTTACTGGTAGCAAATCTATGTGAGGATTTATTACGGGTAAAAGAGTTGGAGTTAAAATTTTTCCATGTTTTGTGTGCAGAACACCTATTCTTGCAAGGCCATCTCTTACCTTTATTTCAAACATTTTATCCGCAAGTTGAATAGCCACATTGTTTGCATACCCTGCACCCTTCCTCATAGACAAGAGGTGATCCGCAATCAGGGCATACTCCTATTGGATATTTTTCCCCGCCTTCTTTTTCCTCAAAATGATCCAATCTAGGCATGTCGAAAGCTACTTCACCTTTTATATATTCCTCAATTGCCTTCGCTATTGCATCAGGGCACGAAAGAATTTTCACACCTTTTGGAAGATTTGAAGGGCTAGGGCATCTTATCAACTTCAGCTGCTTTATTATTGCCTCGGGCTTTACCCCAGAGCGGAGGCAGAGCGACACAAGTCTCCCAACCGCTTCAAGCTGTGCATCCGCGCATCCTCCCGCCTTGCCCAACCTTGCAAAAACCTCAAAAAGCCCTTTCTCATCTTCATTCATTGTTACATATAGATTTCCACATCCAGTTGGCAATTTTCTTGTTATACCTCTCATGATGGCTGGGCGGGGGCGGGGCATGCTCTTTTTTGTTGTTATTACTTGCTCTGGTCTGCTTCCTTGTCTATAGACTGTTATTCCCTTGCATTTCAATTCGTAGGCAAGCATATATGCATTTCTTACATCATCAAGTGTCGCATCTTCCCTTAAATTTATTGTTTTTGATGTTGCATTATCAACATATTTTTGAAATGCACCCTGCATCATCACATGCCATTCTGGTGGGATATCTAGAGCGGTTACAAAGAGTCGCTGTATTTCCTTTGGGATTATATCTATTCCTTGGACTGAGCCATTTCTTTCTGCAATTTCTTCAAGCAATTCATTGCTCAAAAATCCATTTTTTTCAGCAATTTCCTTGAAATAGGGATTTATTTCATATAATTTATCTTCCTTATCCAGAACATTTCTAGTAAATGAAATGGCAAAGAAAGGCTCAATTCCAGATGAGCAACCCGCAATTATTGATATACTTCCAGTTGGGGCAATTGTTGTAACTGTTGCATTTCTCATTGCTTCATATTTCCCGTAATATATGCTTTTTTCAAAATTCGGGAAGGAGCCACGATTTTTCCCAAGCTCAACAGATGCATTCTTTGCCTCTCTTTGTATAAATGACATTATTTCCTCTGCTATTTTTAAAGCCTTTTCATCAATGTAGGAAACATTAAGCTGAACAAGCATATCTGAGAAGCCCATTATTCCAAGTCCAATCTTTCTATTGGCAAGGGTCATTTCTGCAATTTGAGGAATTTGATATTTATTCATATCAATTACATTATCAAGAAAATGAACCGCTATCCATACAACTTCCTTTAATTTTTCCCAATCTATTTTTCCTTTTTTAACAAATTTTGCGAGATTTATTGATCCAAGATTGCATGATTCATATGGCAAAAGAGGTTGTTCCCCGCATGGATTTGTTGCTTCTATTTCTCCTATTTGAGGGGTTGAATTGTGACGATTTATCTCATCTATAAATATTATTCCTGGCTCCCCTGTTTTCCATGCTTCTTCAACAATCTTATCGAAAACCATTTTTGCACTAATTTTTTTGACCGCCTTTCCTGTCCTTGGATTTATTAATTCATAATCTTCTCCTCTTTTCACTTTTTCCATGAAATCGTCAGTTACCGCAACAGAGATATTGAAATTTGTAAGCTCTTGAGGGTCTTCCTTGCATGTTATAAATTCGAGTATATCCGGATGATCAACCCTGAGTATTCCCATGTTTGCCCCCCTCCTCCTCCCTCCTTGCTTTATAACATCTGTTGCGGAATTAAAAACTTTCATAAATGAAACTGGACCGCTTGCAATCCCTCCCGTGCTTTTTACAATATCTCCTTTTGGCCTTATGCGGGAAAAAGAGAAGCCAGTTCCACCTCCACTTTGATGTATTAAAGCGGTGTATTTTAAAGTCTCAAAAATCTTATCCATGGAATCCTCTACAGGAAGGACGAAGCAGGCGGAGAGCTGTTGAATATTTGTTCCAGCATTCATTAGAGTAGGAGAATTTGGCAAGAAAAGTAAATTCGACATTACTTCATAAAACTGCTTCTCCGATTTTTTTGCATCTTCTCCATATTTTTCATCCGCTAATGATATATTTTTTGCAACTCTATGAAACATTTCCTCTGGAGTTTCTATAACTTTTCCATTCTCATCTTTTTTTAGATATCTTTTCTCTAAAACTTTCATTGCATTTTCAGTGAGTTTCATAACTGCTATAACATTGTTTATTAAAATATTTTATCGTTGCTTTCAACTCCAGTTGCTTTAGAAATATGTAAATATTTATTTATTCTTTATAATTGTGAAAATTTTGATTGAATTATCTAAAGAATATCCAACCTTACCCTTATCTGAGGCAAAAGCATGTATGGGTGTTTGTGGAATAGATTATAAAGAAATTTATCACAATTCAATATTGATTGCGGAAGTTAATAAAGATGACTTTGATGAATACTCAAACAGAGTTGCTTTAACCTTCAGTGTAAATGAAATAATAAGCGAGGATTTAGAAAATTTTATTGAAAAATTGAATATTCAAGGGAGTTTTAAAATTGAGGGAGGAAACTATGAGATTAGAAGAAAACTCGGAGAAATAATAAAAAGCAAAAAAAATTTAATAGTTGATTTAGAAAGGCCGGACAATTTATTAAAAATCTTTTCTGGAAAGAAAGAGTATTTCTGCAGAGAAATTAAAAAAATTGATAGAAAACAATTTGAGATGAGAAAGCCAAACAACAGACCTTTCCATCCACCTGTTTCAATGCACCCTAAAATTGCAAGGGCATTAGTAAATTTGACGCAAGTTAGGAGAGGACAAACCCTTCTAGATCCATTCTGTGGATCAGGTGGATTGCTTATTGAAGCTTGCTTGATTGGGGTGAAAAGCATCGGGGTGGACATAAAGAAGAAAATGGTGGAAGGTTGTAGGGAAAACATGAATTACTACGGGATAGAGAATTATGAAGTTTTTAATATGGACATGAGGGATCTTGATATAAAAGTGGATGCGGTTGCCACAGATTTTCCATATGGTCGCTCCTCCCATATTTCAGATGAAATGAGCAAATTATACAAAGATGCTATTGAAAAGATAAATGATTTTTTAAGAAAGGGAAGGAAAGTGGTAATTGGCTTACCATCACTTGAATATAGGGGGATATGTAAAAATTATTTTAATATAGAAGAAATACACTGTTTTAGAGCGCACAGAAGCCTTACAAGATTTTTCTATGTTTTGTCTAAGTCCTAGTAGCCACCTATCTTTAATGTTGGATCTCCAAGCAAAACCCATTCCTGAACCGTTTTACAATGAAATTCATCTTTCATCACATTGTGTGTATTTATATAGCTTATAAGAGTATTTGCATGAATCACTCCAATAATATCCTCACCACTTGCATATTCTTTGAAGAAATTTACATTTAAAAATCCTGAGTAATATTGGATGCAATCTGGCAGATCATCTCCATCCTCATTTCCAATCGCAAAATAATCCAAACCAGTGTAGCCAAGGCTTGCTATTGCTCCCCCATCCTTTATTCTTACTATTTTCCATCCCCAGCATTCATAAGCGGTCTCTCCTTTGTAAATATAGCTATACCATTCCTTTATATTCCATATCTTGAAAAGATTAACAATGCTCACATTGAATTGACTATTGTGGCATCCCCCAACAACACACACAGGATACATTCCCTTGTTTTCCAATTTATTCATGTCTCTTAAGCCCAATCCATCAATCCACTCCTCGCTATGTGGCGGATGTGTCGCCCAATTCATCGGGTTTCCATGCCCATCAAAGAAGAGGAAGCCCGCCCCGCCATTTATTGCATTTATAACATCCTGCGGACCAGTGAGTGTGCCAAGAGAGGTCCATAGTTTTATTGCCTCAAAATCTTTCATGTATGCAAGGGCTGCTTTATTTTCCTCCTCCCCTTCATAATAGGGATCACTTGGATTTGGCCAACTATCTCCACCTACAACAATCATTTTATTGAACCAATCTTTACCCTTTGCATTGTTTTCATATTCAATAATTTTATTTATAACATCTCTTAACTCCATCTTATTTTTGCAAGCAAGCCTGCCAACATAAACATCAGGCACCAAATCAAGCTTGTCTTTTTTCATTCCTTTCCATTCCGCATATATTCCATTTCCATTGCTATCCCAGTCCTCAAAAGCGATCGAGCCATTTTCATATTTATATATATCTGCAAAATATAAGTCGCTTAAATAACCAGTTTCCCATCCACTTCTATCATCAAGATTTGTATATCTTACTGGCATAAGCCATCTTTCATTGAATATTCCTCCCTGCCTTCCTCCAACAAGCATTACATATTTTATTCCCCATTCTTCAATTGCATTCTTTATGAAATACTTCACTTTTTCTGCATCATCTCTTCCTTTTCTTGCGGATGGATGAGCATAAACTTCATTTAACCCTACTACTATTGTTCTTATTCCCTTGCTTTCCTTATGCTCTTTAAGCAAAGATAGCTCGCTTACCCATGCATCAGGAGAAATTATTAGGAAATCATATGTTGAAGCGAATGTTTTCTCTGGCAAAGAATAATCAATTTTT